>CAZDSL010000009.1:19245-24325 GCA_964507655.1 uncultured Mycobacteriaceae bacterium
AGCGCGACGGCGGCGACGAACACGGTCTGCACCGCGGCGAACACGAACGGCTTGGGACCCACCCGCTTCATCGTCGCCACCCGCACGCCGGTGCCCAGGGCGAACATCGCGGCCGTGAGCAGCGCCGTCTCCACGGTCTTCGCCACCGAGAGCACCCCGTCGGGAAGGATCCCGAACGAGCTCACCGCCACGAAGACGATGAACACCACGACGAACAGCGGGACCAGCGGAGGCCGGGTGATCTCGGCGGGCGCGGCGTCCGCCGATGCGGCGCCGGTCTCTTCGCCCGCGCCGGCGGGCACAAGGGCCTGCTTCGCGTCGCGGCGCCGCCGCATGAGCCCCACCGCCATGAGCACGGGCGCCAGCATCATCACGCGGCCCAGCTTGACGATGACGGCCACCGCCAGCGCGCCCCCGCCGATCGCCCCGCCGGCGGCCACCACCTGTGCCACCTCGTGGATCGAGGCGCCGGCCCACAGCCCGCCGTCGCGGTCGGACAGCCCGAAGACGTCGGTGAGCAGCGGGATCACGAGGATCATCAGGGTGCCGAAGATGACCACCAGGGCGATGGCCGTGATCGTCTCCTCCTCCTCGGCGTCCACCACGCCGTCCGCCGCGGCCACCGCGGCCGCGCCGCAGATGGAGAACCCGCACGCGATGAGCAGCCGCTGCGTCCAGGTGAGCCCCATCAGCCGCCCGGCCCACATGCCGAAGACGATGCCGAGCGCGACCACCCCGACGATCACCGCGATGATGCCCCAGCCCAGATCGAGGATGTCGCCCACCACCAACTGCAGGCCGAGCAGGGCCACGCCCACCCGCAGCAGCCGCTTGGACGAGAAGGTGAGGCCCGGCTCGAGCCGCTGCGGCAGCGAGACGACGTTGGCGAGGATCGCGCCCAGCACGATGGCGATGAGCAGCGGGCTGACCGTGGGGATGAACTGCCCGATCAGCATCGACAGGCCGCTCGCCACCGCCACGAAGGCCAGGCCCGGCAGCGCGTCGCGCCCCCACCGGGCCAGCCGCGCGCCGCGCGGGCCGCGGCCGGGCCCGCCGTCGTCCCCCTGCTGCTGAAGCTGCACATCCGTCGTGGTCATGACTCCACCTTCGGCCGCGGCGGGGCGAGCCGGTAGCCCCGAAAAGCGGATGGACCCATGCCTGTACGGCATGAGTAGAGCCCGGGGCATATTCTCAACGCATGACGCAGGAGTGGCCGGAGCCGGCGGTGCTCGAGCTGCTGGTGGGCATCGACGAGCAGGGCAGCCTGGGCGCCGCCGCCCGCCGCGTGGGCATGGCCCAGCCCAACGCCACCCGCAGGATCCGGCGCCTCGAATCGCTGCTGGGCCTCCCCCTCATCGAGCGCACCCCCCGCGGGTCGCGCCTCACCCCGCAGGGCACCGTGGTGGCGCACTGGGCCCGCGAGCTGCTCGCCGACGCCGCACGCCTGCTCGACGCCGCCGCCACGCTGCGCGGCGAGCGCGAGTCGGAGCTCGACATCGGCGCCTCGATGACGATCGCCGAGCACCTGGTGCCGTCGTGGCTGGGCGACTTCCGGGCGCAGCACCCCGGCATCCGCATCCACCTGCGCGTGGAGAACTCCACCGAGGTGTCCGAGGCGGTGCTCCAAGGCGGGCACGACGTGGGCTTCATCGAGTCGCCGCACGTGGCCAAGGGCCTGCACTCCACGGTGGTGGGGCAGGACAGGCTCACCGTGATCGTGCACCCGGGCCATCCGTGGGCCCGCCTGCGCCGCCCGCTCACCGCGGCCGAGCTCGCCGCCGCGCCGCTGGTGATGCGCGAGGCCGGCTCGGGCACCCGCACCACGCTGGACGTGGCCCTGGCCGAGTGGGCCCGCCCCGCCCCGCTGGCCGAGCTGGGCAGCAGCGCCGCGGTGCGCACGAGCGTGCTCGCCGGGGTGGGGCCGGCCGTGCTCTCCACCCTCGCCACCGCCCCGTGGATCGCGAGCGGCGCGGTGCACGAGGTGCAGGTGGAGGGCCTCGACCTGCGCCGCACGCTGCGCGCCGTGTGGCGGGGGCCGCGCGTGCTGGCCGGGCCCGCGGGCGAGCTGGTGAACCTGGCGCGCCGCTCGCGCCTGCCCGACTACCTGCCCGAGGCCTGACGCCGCGCCTACTCCGCCTGCGGGCGCTCCAGGGCGCGCAGGAACTGGTCGGCCACGATCACCGCGTTGGAGGTGTCGTCGGTGGCGCCGACGAACACGGCGAAGGCCAGGTCGCCCCGGATGCCGATGAGCCAGCTCGGCGGGTTCGGCGCGGGGGTGTCGACCTGCCCGGTGAGCGCGTCGAGCCCGGCGTGCTGGCGCAGCGCGGTGAGCGCGCCCGTCTGCACCGAATCGTGCATGAGGCCGCGGTACTTGCCGCGCAGGTCGCCGGGCAGGGCGGGCGCGTCGCCGGGCGGGGCGCCGGCGTCGCCGGTGAAGAACACCGGGTGCGGCAGGGCGCCGGTGGCGATCGTCGAGGCCGCCACCGCCATGCCGTACGCGGTGGCCTGCACGCCGTCGTCGCCCGCGCTGCCGGTGGACGCGTCGATCCCGGGCACCGGCAGGTCGACCCCGATGCCCAGCTGCCGGGCGGCCGTGGCCACCGCGCCCGCATCGGAGCGGTCGACGCCCGCGGCCGCGAGGAACGCCTCGAAGATGACGCCCGGCGGCTCGGCGCGCTGCAGCGCCACGATGCCCTGCTCCTGCTGCGCCTGGTTGTTCTGCGCCACGGCCACGAGCTGGCCGGTGGACGGGCGGAACGCCACGAGCGCCGCCGGCTGCCCCACGCCCACGACGCCGTTGCGGGCGGCGAGCTGGGCGTGCTGGTCGATGGCGGTGCCGAGGTCGGGCGGCGGGGGCCCCTGCTCGCCGGCCACGCGGTGCCGGGTGCCGTCGGCGTCGTCGAGGGTGACCTCCCAGCCGGCGGTGGCGTCGCGGCTGGCCTGCCAGCGCCGGGCGATCGCCGATGTCAACGGCGAGGTGGCGAGCCCGTTGGCGAGCACAAGCTGCGGCTCGTCTGTCACCACGACGCCCGGGATGGACGCCAGCGTGGACTGCAGCACGGCGTAGTCGCCGTCGCGCAGCGCCACCACATCGACGGGCTTGCCCTGCGCGTCGGCGAGCTTGGCGGCCAGGTCGGCGTCGGTGACGAGCGGGGCGACGGGCGCGATCGCGGCGGCCAGGCGGCGGGTGGTGTCGCCCGGATCCTGCACCCCGGCCGGGTCGAGACGCACCTGGTGCACCTGCAGCTCGTGCATGTACGGGGCGCCGGCGCCGTCGCGCACCACGGGCGCGGCCGCGTCGGTGCGGCGCAGGTGCACCGTCTGCCCCGGCTCCAGGCCCGGCGCCATGATGCCCGGCGACCACACCAGGCGCCAGCCGATGGAGAGCTGCGTGAGCTGCCCGTCGGTGGTGTAGCGCCAGGTGCGGCCGTGGCCGAAGTCCCACTCGGCCTCGAGGCTCACGTTGCCCGACTGGCCCCCCGTGGTGGACACCTGCGCGATGCCGAAGTGCACCTTCTCCGCCGACAGCCCCGCGAGCATCTGCTCGATCACCGGGCGCGCCGCGGCCGGGTTGTCGGTGAGGTTGGCGGCCGAGGCCGCGTTGCCGCTGTTCATCGACGCGGTGAACTGGCGGACGATCTTCTCGGCCGACGAGGTGGTGTCGGCGCAGGCCGTCAGGCCCACCGCCAGCACCGCCGCCACGACCAGCGCCCCCAGTGCCCGCCTGCGATGCGCGGGTGATCCCTGCGCCCATCTCCTCCACACGGAACCGATTCTGCTATGCACCGGGCCCTGCGCGCTGAGAGGGTGCACGGTGCCCCGCCCGAAATGCCCCGCCACCTGCGGCGACCCGGATCCGGCGGCGTGGCGCAGGCGGCCGGGGGCGGCGCCGTCAGCCCGCGCAGGCGCGATCGAGGGCCTGGCGGACGTCGGCCAGCAGGTCTTCGGTGTCCTCGATGCCGGCCGAGAACCGCAGGTGGCCGTAGCGGCGGAACTCCTCCGGGTACGGCACCGTGCGCGGCCCGTCGCCCGAGACGTGGACGATGAGCGACTCGTCGTGCCCCAGCGACACCGCGGAGGTGACGATGCGCAGCGCGTCGACGAAGCGGTTCTGCAGCTCCGGGCCGCCGTCCAGCGCGAAGGCGAGCATGCCGCCGAAGCCCCCGTGCATCTGCCGCGCCGCGAGCGCGTGCTGCGGGTGCGAGGCCAGGCCCGGGTAGTACACGTACGCCACGCGCCCGTCGGCCTCGAGCAGCTCGGCCACGGCCTGGGCGTTGGCGCAGTGCTGGCGCATGCGCAGCGGCAGCGTGGTGGCGCCGCGGCCGATCAGCCACGCGTTGAAGGGGCTGATCACGCCGCCCACGTCCACCATCGCGTCGGCCTTGATGGGCGCGATGAGTTCGCGCGAGCCCAGCACGGCGCCGCCCATCGCGTCGCCGTGGCCGTTGATGTACTTGGTGAGCGAGTGCACGGCGAAGTCGGCGCCCAGCTCCAGCGGCCGCATGAGCAGCGGGGTGGCGAAGGTCGAGTCCACCGACACCAGCGCACCCGCCTCGTGCGCGATGGCCGACACCGCCGCCACGTCGGTGATCTTGGTGGTGGGGTTGGCGGGCGTCTCCAGGTGCACCAGCCGGGTGTTCGGCCGCAGCGCCGCCCGCACCGCCTCCGGGTCGGCGGTGTCGACGAAGTCGGCCTCGATGCCGTACTTGCGCGGCAGCAGGTCGGAGAAGAGCCGGAAGATCGCCTCGTAGCTCACGTCCGAGACGACGACGTGGTCGCCGGAGCGCAGGTGCGCGAAGAAGATGCCGTGCAGCGCCGCCACGCCGCTGGCGAGCACCACCGCGTCCTCGGCGCCCTCGAGCGCGGCGAGCTTGCGCTGCAGCGCCAGCTGATTGACGCCGCTGTTGCGGGTGTAGAACGGCACCTCGGTGTCCGACCAGCTCATCTGCGACGGGTCGTAGGGCAGCGCGTAGGAGTTGGCCAGCACCAGCGGGGTGCGCACGGCGCCCGTGCCCTCGTCCACCTCGTTGCCCACGTGCACCGCGGTGGTCATCGGCCCGGCGTGCGCGCCCGGCGGCAT
>CAZDSL010000010.1:0-23976 GCA_964507655.1 uncultured Mycobacteriaceae bacterium
CCGCCCGGCGGCGTCATCCCGCCCCGCGCCGCCGTCCGCGAGCGCCCGCACCGCGGCGCGCGCGACCGCGTCGAGCAGCGGGGCGTACAGGCCCGATCCGAGCACCTCCCGGCGCGCCGCGATCATGGCCGCGTCGTCGCCGTGGAAGGCGAGCGGGCGCGCGAGCAGCCCCGCATAGCCCTGCTTGGCGCGGTCGAACGCGTGCCCGGCCGCGCACCGCACGCCCGCACGGTCCACCGCCACCGCCGCGGAGCAGACGGGGCAGCGCAGCGCGTCCGCCACCAGCGCCAGCGCATCGCCGCGCCCCGCCGCGTCGCCCGTCATGCGCCTCGTCCCCTCGCTCGTGTTCCTCCGCCGGCCCGCGTCCGCAGGCCCGTCGCCGCAGCCGGCCGCCGTCCGATACGCGGCAACCCCGCCGGCCGGAACGGGCGACGGGGTTGCACGCGGGTGCGGGCGCGTCAGGCGGTGACGCCGCGGAGCTCCTCGCCCAGCGCGGCAGCCTCCTCGGGGGTCAGCTCGACGACCAGGCGCCCGCCGCCCTCCAACGGGACCCGCATGACAATTCCGCGTCCCTCTTTGGCCGCTTCGAGGGGACCGTCACCGGTCCGGGGCTTCATGGCCGCCATCGTGTGCTCCCTCCAGATGAACTCGGTACGGACGCACCGGTCCGTCACCGCATTGGATGTTCCGCGGCAGGTGAGTGCCGACACGACTATTCTTCCCTATCCCCCGCGGAGGGATCACACCGCCCCGCATCCGCCCCGGGCGCCGCGCCCTCGGGCAGGGCGTCGTGCTGGGCGGCCACGACGGCCCGGAGGCGGTCCACCTCCGCCGCCAGCCGCTGCAGCGCCCAGTCGACCTCCGCCGCCTTGTACCCGCGCAGCGACTGCTGGAACCGCAGGGCGCGGACATCGTCGCCGGTCACCGCGTGATCGGGCAGCCGGGTGGGCGCCGCGCCGCGCGGCAGCGGGTCCATCTGCTCGCCGCGGCCGAACACGAGCGCGGCGACGACGAACAGCAGGCCCGCGACCAGCGCGATGAGCAGCACGTAGAGCAGACCCGTCAGCATCGGCCGGCCCCCCGCCCCGCGCCGTGCGCGAGCTGCGACACCGGCGGCCTGTCGTCGAGCGCCACCGTCGAGGCCACCGGCCGGAAGCCGCCGCCCTCCGCGTAGTACTGGGTGAGCGCCGCACCCGAGTCGTCGATGCCGCAGCGGCGCAGCATCGTCCCGATGATCTGCCGGCTCATCACACCCAGCTCCATGAGGTCGCGGTTGCGGTGCTTGCGCACCGCCAGGTTCACCTGGCCCAGCCCGGCGGTGCCGTAGCGCCGGTAGGTGTCCAGCAGCAGGCCGATCTCGACGCCGTAACCGGGCGCGAACGGCACCGACGAGAGCAGCTCGCGGGTGCCCGCGTACTCGCCGCCCAGCGGCTGCAGCACCGCGGTCAGCTCGGGGCACAGCGCCGCCAGCATCGGCCGGGCCACCAGCTCGGTGACGCGCCCGCCGCCGCGCGGGTACTCCGTCTCGTTGATCCGCAGCGGCCGGCGGTAGAAGCCCTTGACGTGGTGGATCCCCTCCTCGGTGAGGAGCGGGCCGACGAGGTTCGGCACGTAGCGCGGGTCGGGCTCGACGAGGTCGGAGTCGATGAACACGATCACGTCGCCCCGGGTGGCGGCGACCGCGCGCCACAGCGCCTCGCCCTTGCCTGGCACCGGCGCCAGCCCGGGCACCGCCTCCTCGCGGCTGATCACGCGCGCCCCGGCCTGGCGGGCGCGCTCGGCCGTCCGGTCGGTGGAGCCCGAATCGAGCACCACCAGCTCGTCGACGAGCCCCCCGACCAGCGGAAGGATCGACGCGATGACGCCCGCCACCGTCTCCTCCTCGTCGAGGGCCGGCAGCACCACCGACACCGTGCGGCCCGCCTTCGCCCGCACCAGCTCGGGCACCGTCCACGACGGCGTGTGCCAGGTGCGCACCGCGCCGCCGCCCTCGCCCGGGCTCACGCGAGCCCCCGCACCGTGCGCGCGGGCGGGCGGGTGCCCGCGATCGACGCCACCATCTCGAGGGTGCGCCGGGTGGCGGCCACCTCGTGCACCCGGAACACGCGCGCGCCGGCGGCCGCGGCCAGCGCGGTGGCGGCCAGGGTGCCCTCGATGCGGTCGGTGAGCCCGGCGCCCAGCGTCTCGCCCACGAAGTCCTTGTTGCTCAACGCCATGAGCACCGGCACGCCGGTGGCGACGAGCGCGTCGACGTGCCGCAGCAGCGCCAGGCCGTGGTGCGTGTTCTTGCCGAAATCGTGCGTGGGGTCGATGAGCACCGCGTCGCGCGGCACCCCGGCCTCGTACGCGCGCCGGGCCGCGGCGGAGAGCTCCCCGACCACCTCGCCGACGACGTCGGCGTAGCGCACGCGGTGCGGCCGGGTGCGCGGCACGGCGCCGCCGGTGTGCGAGCACACCAGCCCCGCCCCGGTCTCGGCCGCCACGGAGGCCAGCGCCGGGTCGGCCCCCGCCCACGTGTCGTTGATCAGGTCGGCCCCGGCCTCGCGGGCGTGCCGGGCCACCGCTGAGCGCCACGTGTCGACGCTGATGAGCAGGTCGGGGTAGCGCCCGCGCACCCACTCGACGAACGGCACCACCCGCCGGGTCTCCTCCGCCTCGTCCACCGTCTCGCCCGGCCCGGCCTTGACGCCGCCGATGTCGACGATGTCGGCGCCCTCGTCCACCGCGCGGGCGACGGCGTTCTGGGCGGCGCCGTCCTCGAAGGCGGCCCCCCGGTCGTAGAACGAGTCGGGCGTGCGATTGACGATGGCCATGACGAGGGCGCGCTCGGCCGTCACCGGCCGGCCGCACAGGGTGGCGGGCGGCGTCACGCCGTGCCCCCGGGCAGCCGCACCGCGGTCTCCACCGTGCGCGCGGTGGCCGCGCACAGGTCCAGTGCCTGGTCGATGCCGGTGGCGACGGGCAGCCTGTCGAGCGCCTCGTGCCGCACGAAGCCGTCGCCGGCGATGCCGCGGAGCCAGCGGAACAGGCCGGCGTAGTGGTCCTCGGGGTCGAGGACGACGATGGGCTTGCCGTGCATGCCGAGCGTCGACGCCGTCCACACCTCGGTGAGCTCCTCGAGCGTGCCCAGCCCGCCCGGCAGCACCAGGAACGCGTCGGCGTGGGCGTCCATCAGCGCCTTGCGCTCGCGCATGGTCCCCGTGACGAGCAGCTCGTCGGCCGCGTCGTCGGCCACCTCCCGCTCCACGAGGCCCTGCGGGATCACGCCCAGGGTGTGCGCGCCGCCGCGGCGCGCCGCCTGCGCCACCGCGCCCATCATCGACACGCGCCCGCCGCCCGTGACCAGCCGCCAGCCCCGCTCGGCCAGCGCCTCGCCCACCCGGCCGGCGAGCGCGAGGTGCCGCTGCGGCACCGGGCCCGAGGCGCAGAACACGCACACCGTGAGCGCGCCCGGGGCCGCGCCGTCCACCGGCTTCACTGCGGCCCCACCTCCTCCGCCTCGGCCGAGGCCTCGTCGTGGCCGGCGTGCATCTCGCGATGCGCGGCCACCACGAAGCGCACCGCGTCGTCGAGCGAGTCGGTGACGTGGATCAGGTCGATGTCGTCGGCGTCGATCATGCCCTCGTCGACGAGCACCGTGCGCAGCCAGTCGACCAGGCCGGCCCAGAACCGCGACCCCACCAGCACGATGGGAAAGCGCGTGATCTTGCCCGTCTGCACCAGGGTGAGCGCCTCGGTGAGTTCGTCGAGCGTGCCGAAGCCGCCCGGCAGGCACACGAACGCCTGCGAGTACTTGACGAACATGGTCTTGCGGGTGAAGAAGTAGCGGAAGTGCAGCCCCAGCTCCACCCACTCGTTCATCCCCTGCTCGTGGGGCAGCTCGATGCCCAGCCCCACCGAGACCCCCTCCGCATCCACCGCGCCGCGGTTGCCCGCCTCCATCACGCCCGGGCCGCCGCCGGTGATCACCGCGTAGCCGGCGTCGGCGAACCCCGCGGCCAGCTTGCGGGTGTCGCGGTAGATGTCGGAGGTCTCCGACACGCGCGCCGAGCCGAAGATCGACACCGCGGGCGGCAGCTCGGCGAGGGCGCCGAAGCCCTCGATGAACTCGCTGTGGATGCGCAGCACGCGCCACGGGTCGGTGTGCACCCAGTCGCCGGGGCCGCGGTGGTCGAGCAGCCGCTGCTCGGGCGTCGAGGCGCCGCCGGAGCGCGGGCCGCCGCGCAGGTCTCTCGCGCCGCGCCGGCGCGGGCGGCCGTCGGGAACGTGGTTCGCGCACATGGCACCGAGGCTATCGGGCGGCGCCGGTCACGAGGGAACGCCGGTGCTCAGGTACCGGCGGAGCACCTGCTCGACCGCGCGGATCTGCGCCGCGTCGACGAACTCGCCGCGGGTGTGCGCGAGGTTCGGGTCGCCCGGGCCGTAGTTCACCGCGGGGATGCCGAGCGCCGCGAAGCGCGCCACGTCGGTCCACCCGTACTTGGCGCGGAACCGCCCGCCCGCCGCGGCCACCAGCGCGGCGGCCGCGGGCGTGGCCAGCCCGGGCAGCGCGCCCGGCGACAGGTCCGTCACCTCCAGCTCGGCGCCGACGCCGTCGAAGACCTCGCGCACGTGGGCCAGCGCCTGCTCGCCGGTGCGGTCGGGGGCGAAGCGGAAGTTGACGTCCACGGACGCCGCGTCGGGCACCACGTTGCCGGCGACGCCGCCGTCGATGCGCACCGCCTGCAGCCCCTCGCGGTAGACGCAGCCGTCGATCTCGACGCTGCGCGCCGCGTAGCCCGCCAGCCGCTCGAGGATGGGGGCCAGGGCGTGCACGGCGTTGACGCCGAGCCACGAGCGCGCCGAATGCGCCCGCACCCCCGAGACGGTCAGCCGCACCCGCAGCGTGCCCTGGCACCCGGCCTCGATGACGCCGTCGGTGGGCTCGCCGAGGATCGCGACGTCGCCGCGCAGCCACTCGGGCAGCTCGCGCTCGATGCGGCCGAGCCCGTTGAACTCGGCGGCGATCTCCTCGCAGTCGTACAGGACGAGGGTGATGTCGTGGGCGGGCTCGGCCAGCGTGGCCGCGAGGTGCAGGAACACCGCGTCGCCCGACTTCATGTCCACCGTGCCGCAGCCGCGGATCAGCTCCGCCTCGTCGCCGTCGACGCCCTCGCCGGTCTCGCGCCGCGAGGGCACGTTGTCCGCGATGGGCACCGTGTCCAGGTGGCCGGCCAGCAGCACCCGGCGCGGGCGCCCCAGGGCGGTGCGGGCCAGCACCGCGTGGCCCGAGCGGACCAGCTCCAGGTGCGGTGCCTGCGTGCGCAGCGCCTCCTCCACCGCGTCGGCGATGGCCGCCTCGTCGCGCGAGACGCTGGGGATGTCGACCAGCGCGGCGGTGAGGTCGGCCACGTCGCCCGCCAGGTCGAGGCGCGGCGGCGCGGCGGCCTGCCCGGTAGCGGCGTCCGGATGTGCGGCGTCACGGCTGCTCATCGCCCCAGAGTATCGGCGCACGGCGGCCGGTGTCACCGCGCCCCGGCGGCGCATCCGACCCGCCGGTAGGCTTGTGGCCCGTGAGTCCTACAGATGAGGCCCGGCCCCACCCCGCCACCACCGACACCACCGGTGCCGCCGGCATCGGCGTCGCCACCATCGCGCGCGACGGCACCGTGCTCGACACCTGGTACCCCGAACCGCGCCTGTCCACCGGCGCGTCGGAGGCCCCCGCGGGCAGCGTGCGCCTCGGCGCCGATTCGGTCCCCGCCCATCTTGCGCCGCTGCTCGGCGACGATCCGGCGCGCGGCACCACCCGCGTCGCGGTGCTCACCACCATCTCCGCGCTCGACGCCGCCCCGGTGGACACCCACGACGTCTACCTGCGCCTGCACCTGCTCTCGCACCGCCTCGTCGCCCCGCACGGGCTCAGCCTCGAGGGCATGTTCGGGCTGCTCGCGAACGTGGTGTGGACCAACCGCGGCCCCTGCTCCCCGGCGGGCTTCGAGGGCGTGCGGGCGGCGCTGGCCGCCGATGGTCCCGTCACCGTGTACTCGGTGGACAAGTTCCCGCGCATGGTCGACTACGTCATCCCATCGGGCGTGCGGATCGCCGACGCCGACCGGGTGCGCCTGGGCGCGCACCTCGCCGAGGGCACCACCGTGATGCACGAGGGCTTCGTGAACTTCAACGCCGGCACCCTGGGCGCCTCCATGGTGGAGGGCCGCGTCTCGGCCGGCGTCGTGGTGGGCGACGGCAGCGACGTGGGCGGCGGCGCGTCGATCATGGGCACGCTCTCGGGCGGCGGCAAGCAGGTGATCTCGCTGGGCCGCCGGTGCCTGCTGGGCGCAAACTCCGGCGTGGGCATCTCGCTGGGCGACGACTGCATCGTCGAGGCCGGGCTGTACCTCACGGCCGGCACCAAGGTGCGCCTCACCGCGGACGGCGGGGACCGCGTGGTCAAGGCCGCCACCCTCTCGGGCGCCTCGGGGCTGCTCTTCCGGCGCAACTCGCAGACGGGCGGCGTCGAGGCCGTCGGCCGCGAGGGCACCGGCATCGAGCTCAACGACGCCCTGCACAAGAACTGACGGCGGCGACGACAGCGCGATGAGCACACCCGACACCCGGGCCGGGTCCGGCGACAACCTCGGCCACGGGCTCAAGACCCGGCACATAACGATGATGGGGCTCGGTTCGGCCATCGGCGCCGGGCTGTTCCTGGGCAGCGGCGAGGGCATCGCCAAGGCGGGCCCCGCCGTGCTGCTGTCGTACCTGTTCGCCGGGCTGATCGTGGTGTTCGCCATGCGCATGCTCGGCGAGATGGGCTCGGCGATCCCCGCCAGCGGCTCGTTCTCCGAGTACGCCCGCATCAGCATCGGGCAGTGGGCCGGCTTCTCCATGGGCTGGTTGTACTGGGCGATGCTGATCATGGTGCTCGGGGCCGAGGTGACGGGCGCCTCCGAGATCGTGGGCTCGTGGATACCGGGCGTGTCGCAATGGGTGATCGCGCTCGTGTTCGTGGTGTTCTTCGCCTTGGTCAACCTCACCAAGGTGGGCAACTTCGGCGAGTTCGAGTTCTGGTTCGCCGCCATCAAGGTCGCCGTGATCGTCGCGTTCCTGGTGCTCGGCGTGCTGCTGGTGTTCGGCCTGCTGCCCGGCACCGAGCCGGTGGGATTCACCCACTTCACCGGCGACGGCGGCTTCATGCCCAACGGATGGTCGGGCGTGGCCAGCGGGCTGCTCGTGGTGGCGTTCGCGTTCGGCGGCATCGAGCTGGTCGCCATCGCCGCAGCCGAGTCGGACGACCCCCAGCGCTCGATCGTCATCGCCGTGCGCAACGTCGTGTGGCGGATCGGCCTGTTCTACCTGGGCTCGATCGCGATCATGGTGTTCGTGCTGCCATGGTTCGACAGCAACCTCGCCAAGAGCCCGTTCGTGGCGGTGCTCGACGTCGCCGACATCCCACTGGCCTCCGGGTT
This sequence comes from uncultured Mycobacteriaceae bacterium, assembly GCA_964507655.1. GTDB lineage: Bacteria > Actinomycetota > Actinomycetes > Mycobacteriales > Mycobacteriaceae > Tomitella. The sequence goes on from CAZDSL010000010.1 coordinate 7,452, forward strand.
CATGGAGATCGTCGTGGTGGTGGCGCTGCTGTCGTCGTTCAACGCCCAGATGTACGGCACGGCCCGCATGGTGCACGCTCTGGCGCAGAAGGGCGAGGCGCCGAGCCTGTTCTCGCGCGTGTCGCCCAACGGCTCCCCCACGGCCGCCGTGCTGCTGTCGGTGTTCTTCGCGTTCGTCACCGTGGTGCTCAACTGGCTGCTGCCCGACTCGCTGCTGCGCATCCTGCTCAATGCCGTGGGCGCGGTGCTGCTGATCCTCTGGACGTTCATCGCGGTCTCGCAGCTGCGCCTGCGCCCGCGCCTCGAGCGGGCGGGCATGCTGCACCTGAAGATGTGGCTGCACCCGTACCTCACCTGGCTGACCCTCGCCGCGCTCGCGGCACTGGTGGTGCTCATGCTCACCGACCCCGACGCGCGCAATCAGCTGATCTCCACGATGGTGTTCTTCGTCATCCTCGTCGCATTGTCGCAGTGGAACGCTTGGTGGTGGCGCCGCCATGGCGGCGTCAAGGGCCACCCGGCGTGGATCGCGAAGCCCCTGCCCGACGGCGACGCGCAGGAACAACCCGGCGACCGGCGCGGTTGATCCCGACGGGGCCCCCGGCGGCCCCACCGATACGGCACACCCCCGGCCACAGCGCGGCCGGGCCGAGGAAAGGCAGGCAGCGATGGGACGGCACAGCAGCGACGCGCAGGCGGAGTACGCCCCCAGCCCCGCCCAGTGGGTGCGCGATCAGGTGGAGCGCATCGAGGGCTCGGGCGGCGCCGAGGGCACCGAGCTCAACGGCATGCCGGTGATCGTCATCGACAGCATCGGCGCCAAGACGGGGAAGCTGCGCAAGACGCCCGTCATGCGCGTCGAGCACGAGGGCAGCTACGCCGCGGTGGCGTCCATGGGCGGGGCGCCGAAGAACCCCGTGTGGTACCACAACCTCACCGCCAACCCGCGCGTGCAGGTGCGCGACGGGCAGGCCAAGGGCACGTACATCGCCCGCGAGGTGCACGGCGACGAGCGCGCCGCATGGTGGGAGCGGGCCGTCGCCGCCTACCCCCCGTACGCCGACTACCAGCAGAAGACCGACCGCGTGATCCCGGTGCTGGTGCTCGAGCCCGCCGGCGACTGACGGCGGACGGACGGTCCTTCCCGCCGCCGCGGCCCCGCGCCGCGGCGGCGGTGTGACGTCGACGCCAATCGCCGCCGTGACCGGCGGGCCCGCCCTAGCATGAATCCAGGCGCTGCTCGACCGCGAGGGCCCGGGTGGGCGCCGCACACGGCAGTCGCCGCGCTCACGCCCTCGCCCCATCGGCGCCCCGGCGCCGGCACAGCGAGGTGCATCGCCCATGTGGCTCCACATCCGGACCGTTCCCCGCGGCACCCGCCGCACACCGGCCCGCACCCGGAGGACCGCCGCGGCCGCGGCGCTCGCGCTCGCCGCGGCGCTCGCCGCCGCGCCCGCCGCCGAGGCCGCTCCCGCGTCCACCCTCGGGTCCGGGTCGGCGGGTTCCCCCGGTGCACGGCAGGCCATCACGGCCTACGTTGCCGAGCCGGATGCGGGCGCGGTGGTCGCCGTGACACCCGGTCACAAGCCCGTCACCGTGGTCTCCGGGCTGGACGGCCCCGCCGGCGTCGCCCTCAGCGAAGGCACCCTCTACATCACCGTCCGCGGCCCCGACATGGGCGACGGCACCGTGCTGTCCGTGCCCGCAGACGGCGGCACGCCCACCGTGCTGGCCTCCGGGCTGGACATGCCGGAGGGCATCGCCGTGAACGGCGACACGGTCTTCTTCACCGAGAGGGGATGGGCCCCCGGCCCGGACGGCGCGGTCTCCTCGGTGCCGATCGGGGGAGGCGAGGTCACCCGCCTGGCCGACGACCTCGCCATGCCCTTCGGCATCGTCGTGCGGGACGGCATGCTCTACTTCACCGAATACGGCCGCGGGGGCTCGGTGACCGTGCTGCCCGCCGACGGCGGCACGGTCAGCCGGATCGACCTCCCCACCGATGCACGCACACCCCGTGGCATCGCCGCCGGCGGAGACGACCTCTACGTCGTCGACCAGGGGTTGCATCCGGAGTCGGGCTCGCTCCTGCGGGTCCCCGCCGACGGCACATCCGCGGCGACGACCCTGGCCACCGGGCTCGCCTACCCCTACGGTTTGGCCCTGCACGACGGCACCGCCTACCTGACGGAGCAGGACGCCGGCACGGTGGTCGCCGTGCCCGCCGACGGCGGGCCCGCCGTCACCGTGGCCACCGGGCTCACCGACCCGGCCGGGATCGCGGTGGGGCCTGCACGGTGCAGCGGCTCGCTGTGCACGGGCTCCGCGGGATCCATCGAAGGGTCGCTGGAGGGGTCGCCGACCGATCCGTGGGCGGGATCGCTCACCGGTTCTCTCCGCGCGCTGCCGGGCTCCACCGCGGACTCGGGCGCGGGCTCTGGCGCGGGCTCTGGCGCGGACTCGGGAAACGGATAGGAGCGGCAGCGGCCGGCGGGGGGCTCAGCCGCGCAGCGGCACCGCCACGTCCGCCCCGGCCTCGCGCATCAGCCGCTCGCCCATCTGCACCAGCGTGGGCGCCGCGACGAACCCGCCCGCGAACAGGGCCTGGCCCTGCCGGAACTCCGGTGAGCGCCGCACCAGCTCCTCCGGCGCGTAGCCGAAGACCTCCTCGACGGCGGCCAGGTCGCGCGCCCCGTTGATCCGCAGCAGCCCCAGGTTGTCGCACTGCGAGAGCACGTTGGGGTGGATCTTGCCCGGGCGCTGCGTCGACAGGAACAGCCACAGGCCGAACTTGCGCCCCTCGGCGGCGATCTGCACCAGCCGCTCGGTGAGCGCCCGCTCCACCGGGGTGCGCGGCTGCGGCGGGCACAGGTTGTGCGCCTCGTCGATGACGATGAGCACCGGCCGGCGCTCCTCGCGCCGCAGCCACAGGTGTTCGAGCACCGCCAGCGCCGCCACCGCCGGCTCGGCGGGGGTGCCGAACCCGCCCAGGTCCAGCACCGTGGCCCGCGGGCGCTCGTCGATGACGTCGGTGACCGAATCGCCCCCGCGCGACCACACCGCCCACTCCAGCACCTCGAGGTTCTCGATCCGCATCGCGAGCCGCGCGAGCCACGGGTCGCCCGACTCCCGGTAGCCGGCGAGCAGGTCGCCGCCGCCCAGCGCGCCGTCGCCCGCCGCGCCGCCGCGGGCCTGCGCCTGCGCCACCACCGCGCGCTCCGCGTGCAGCAGCGCGTTGTACTCCTCCGCGTCGGCGATCGGGTCGAGGCGCAGCACCGCTCCCTTCGCCGCCGGGGTGAGGTCGACGTAGCGCACGCGCAGCGGCGCGTCGCCGGCCGGGCGGAACACGCGGATGTCGGCCTCGGCGAGCTCCCGGGCGGCCGCGGGCGCGCCGGGCCGCGGCTCACGCAGCCGCACGAAGTCGGCGTTGGGGTCGAGCACCAGCAGCGGCAGGTCCGTCTGCAGCAGCAGCTGCTCGAGCACCACGCCCAGCGCGTAGGTCTTGCCCGAGCCGCTCTGCCCGCACCAGAAGGTGTGGCGGTTGAACCGGCGGGGATCGAGCAGCGCGGGGCGTGCGGGTGCGTCGAGGCAGGTGCCGATGCGCAGCGACGGCGCGTCGTCGAGTGCGGCCATGGCCCGATCCTGCCTCGCGCCGGCGGGGCGTGTCCGCGCTTTCGGCAGCCCCGGTGGATGTGGTCCGAACGGCCGATATCGCCGCCGCGCGCGTGCGATTATTCTGCGGATGCCGCTCCGGCGGCCTCCGCACGCGCACCACCGCCCCCCCGCACCCGACGAACGGCAGCGACGATGACGCCCTCCCCCACCCCGCCCCGGCGCTCCCCGCATCCCGCGCGGCCGTCCCGCCGCGCGGTGCCGGTGGCGCTGGCGGCCGCGGCAGTGCTCTGCGCCTCCGCCGCGCCCGCGGCCGCGGCGGAGGCCGGCGCGCTCACGCCGTTCATCTACGGCGGCGACACCGTGCAGTGGGCGGAGCACTCGGAGACGGCCTACCTCACCGTGCAGGTGCCGGGCGGGGTGATCGCGTGCGGGTCCACCTTCCTCACGGACGAGTGGGTGCTCACCGCCGCGCACTGCGTCACCGACGAGGACCGGGCGCGGGCCACCACCGCGGGCGGGCTGACGTCGGTACCCGGCACCGCCGTCGCCGCGTCCGCCGTCCGCGTGCAACCGCACTACGTCGACGACGCGGCCGGGCTGCTGCGGGCCGACCGCGTGGTGGTCGACCCGGGCTTCCGGTCCGTCTACAGCGGCACGGACCTGCGCTACGTGCACGACGACGCCGCGCTGGTGCACCTGTCGACCCCCGCGAGCGGCGTCGACCACGCCGCCCTGGCCCGCGACGCCGGCCTCGTCGACGAGTCGGCGGCGCTCACCGCCTACGGCTGGGGCGACACCGATCCCTCCGCCGCCACCGCGCTCTCGGACACGCTGCGGGTGACGGCTCCCGGCGCGCTGCACCTCACCGGCGGAGACTTCCCTACGTGCGACCCGTACGCGACCGCCGCGACGCCCGCGCAGCCCACCGTCCGCTGCGTCGCCGCCGCCGACGGCACCGCCACCGGCACCGGGCAGGGCGACAGCGGCGGCCCGTGGTTCGCCGCCGGCACCGACGGCGTGGTCCGCCAGGTGGGCATCACCAGCTACGGCCCCGCCGTGGGCGTGCCCACCGCGCAGAGCCCCGAGATGATCGCCTACGTGCCCGCGCTCGCGGGCTGGATCGACTCCGCGATGGCGTCCGGCGGTGCGGCGGACGGCCAGGACGGGGGCGACGGCGGGAGCGCGCCCGGTGCGGCGGGTTCGCTGGGTTCGCTCGGCTCGCTCGCCGCCGGGTGACGCGCGCTACGCCGGCGCCTCCGCCTCGTCGCGACGTTCCTCGCCGGCGCGCGCGTCGCTGAGGCCCGTGGCAGTGAGCAGGCAGGACAGGCCACGGTGGTGCCGGGTGACCGGCACGGCGAGCACCGCGGCCGCCACCAGCGCCCACGCCAGGATGCCGAACGCATCGCCCACCGGCTCGGCGACGCCCGGCGCGGAGGCCACCGCCTGCGCCGTGCCCCACAGCCCGCCCACGAGCCACGCCCGCGCCGCACGCGCGGCGGCCGACGGCGGCGTGCCGTCGCGCCGCACCGGCACCAGCCACAGCGCGTGCTGGCCCCACGACGCGCCGGTACGCCACAGCGGCGGCAGCCCGAAGACCACGACCCACGGCACCGCGTACTGCAGCGCCCACTCGGTCCACCGCCACCGCGCGTCGTCGACGCCCTCCCCCAGCCCCAGCAGCAGCATCCGCCAGCAGATGACCGCCACGGCCCCCAGCGCGATGAAGGCGAACGCGTCGATGAGCATGCCCGCCCACCGGCGCCACACCGTGACCGGGCGGGGGCGCAGCCGCGCGCGGGCCAGCTCGCGGCTCTGCGGCATCCACGACAGGAACACCGGCGCCACCAGCGCGCCGAGCAGGCCGCCCAGGGTGTTCGCGAACACGTCGTCGATGTCGGCCACCCGGTAGGAGCAGCCGATGAGCCCGTAGATCCCCGTGTACTGCGTGAGCTCGATGAGCACCGACAGCGCCAGCGAGGCCACCACCGCCACCGTCGCGCCGCGCCCCAGGTAGCGCCGCACGAACATGCCCAGCGGCACGAACAGCACCACGTTGAACACCACCTGCAGCACCACGCGGCTGCGCGCCGCGGCGAGCGGGGTCATCCCCTCGGTGCCCGCGCGGATGTCGTCGACGAACCCCAGCGGGCTCAGCTGCGCGCCGTCCACCCCGTGCGCGGCGCACCAGGCGCCCAGGTCGCCCGAGGGCAGGGGCAGCAGCGTGTAGGCGACGAGCGCCACCGCGTACACCGCCAGCGCGGCGGTGCCGAGCAGGCGCGGCGCGCTGAGCGAACCGTACCGGCGCATCTGCACCACGAGGGCGGGCGCGAAGACCACCGCGAACACGGCCACACCGCCGATGACGCCGACGTACGCCGGCCACACCCACTCGTCCACGCCCACAGTGTGTCAGCGGACGGGCGCCGCCCGGGAGACGCCGCGCCGCGGAGGGTCAATCGCGGCTGACCCCGTACACGCGCTCGACGTGGATGGTGAGCAGGATACGGCGCTCGTGGATCATCGCCATGCGGAACTCGTCCCAATCGGGATGCCGGCCCTGCAGCCGCTCGTAGAGCAGCGCCAGCGCGGTGACGGTGGCGTCGTACGGGTCGGAGGCGGTGGGGCTGAGCTCCGCGCGGCCCTCGGCCACCGCGTACGACCAGCCGTCGGCGGAGCTCACGTGCAGGCTCACGCGCGGGTCGCGGCGCAGGTTGTTCGTCTTGGCCCGGGTGTCGGTGACCGAGATCTGGAAGATCTGCTGGGCTCGGTCGAACCAGTACACGACGTTGGAGATCTGCGGGCGGCCGTCGGCCTTGAGCGTGACCAGGGCGCCGACGCCGTGGTCGGAGAACAACGCCTCCAGTTGCTGCTGGGCTCCCTCAGTCATGCCTCAACAATAGCGCCGACGTGGCGCACACCACACCGCATGCGCGGCTCAGGCCCCCAGCGCCTTCTTCTGCACCTTCCCCATCGCGTTGCGCGGCAGGGCGTCGACCACCCGGATCTCGCGCGGACGCTTGTGCACCGACAGCGCCGATGCGACGGCCTCGATCACCGCGCGCCCGCCGTCGGCCCGGATCCGGGCGGCGCCGTCCGCGTCGCGGGCCACCACGAACGCGACGATCCGCTGTCCGAGGTCGCCGTCGGGCACGCCCACCACCGCCGCCTCCGCGACGTCGGGGTGGGCCAGCACCGCCGCCTCCACCTCGCCCGCCCCCACGCGGTAGCCGCCCGACTTGATCAGGTCGGTGGACGCCCGGCCCACGATGCGGTGGAACCCGTCCGCGTCGATGCAGGCGACGTCGCCGGTGGTGAACCAGCCGTCGTCGGTGAACTCGGCGGCCGTCGCCTCGGGCCGGCCCAGGTACCCGCTGAACAGCGTGGCGCCCCGCACCTGCAGCGCGCCGATCGCGTCGCCGTCGTGCGGCACCGGCGCGCCGTGCTCGTCGCGCAGGCGGGTCTCGACGCCGGCGATGGGCGTGCCCACCCACCCGGGCCGGCGCTCGCCGTCGGCGCGGGTGGTGAGCGTGATCAGGGTCTCCGACATGCCGTACCGCTCGATCGGGGCGTGGCCGGTGAGCTCGCGGATGCGCTCGAACACCGGCACCGGCAGCGGGGCGCTGCCCGAGACCAGCAGGCGGGCGCCGCGCAGCGCCCGCGCGGCCGCCTCGTCGGCGGCGATGCGGCCCCACACGGTGGGCACGCCGAAGTACATGGTGCCGCGGTGCGCCGCGTAGTCGGCGGGCGACGGCCGGACGGTGTGCACCACCCGGCCCCCGCGGCGCAGCGGCCCCAGGATCCCCAGCACCAGCCCGTGCACGTGGAACAGCGGCAGCCCGTGCACCAGGGTGTCGGCCGCCGTCCACGCCCACGCCTCCGCGAGGCCGTCGAGCCCGGCCGCGATGGCGCGGTGGCTCAGCACCACGCCCTTGGGCGCGCCGGTGGTGCCCGAGGTGTAGATGATCAGCGCCGCCGCATCGGGATCGGGCTGCGGCAGCGAGTGCCAGGAACGCGCGTGCCGGCGCACCGGCACGGCCGGCAGCCGCGGCACCCCCCGGGCGGGCTCCGGCACCGGCCCGAGCCAGGCCTGCGCGCCCGAATCGCCGACGATGTGGGCGAGCTCGCGCGGGCCCGAATCCGGCGGAACCGGCACCACCGTCACCCCGGCGATGAGCCCGCCGAGCACCGCGAGCACCGTCTCGGCGGCCGGCCGCGCAAGCACGGCCACCCGCTCGAGCCCCGCGATGCGCTCGGCCACCGCGGTCGCGGCCGCGTACAGCTCGCCCCGGGCGTAGCGCGCCTCGCCGACGACCAGCGCGTACGGATCGTCGGCACCGACACGGGCGCCCAGCGGCACCCATCGGCCCGGCCCGGCCGGTCCCTCCGCGGCCCGTATCGTCGTCATCGGCGGCCCCTCCTGCACCACATCCGTTCGCGCACGCCCCCACGCTATCCGGCCCGCCGCGCGGGAGCGCCCCTGGCCGTGCCGCCGCCCGGGCAGCACACTGGCACCATGAGCTCACCGGAGACGCCCGCATCCTGCACCGTCGTCCTCGACGGCCTGTGCTTCCCGGAGGGACCGCGCTGGCACGAGGGGGCCCTGTGGTTCTCGGACGTGCACGCCGGGCAGGTGCTGCGGCTCGACCCCGATACGGGCGCGGCGGCGGTGATGGCCGCGCTGGACTCCGCGCCGTCCGGCCTGGGTTTCCTGCCGGACGGGACGCTGCTCATCGCCTCGGGCACCGACCGCACCGTCTACCGGCGCGGGCCCGACGGCGCGCTGACGGTGCACGCCGACCTGTCCGCGCTGGCGTCCTGGCAGCTCAACGACATGCACGTCGACGCCGCGGGCCGCGCCTACGTGGGCGACTACGGCGACGGGTCGGCGCCGCCCGATCCCCCGCGCCCCGCCGATCTGCTGCTCGTCGCGCCGGACGGCACCGCGCGGCCCGCCGCCGGCGGGATGCTCTTCGCGAACGGCATGGCCACGCTCGACGACGGGCGCACGCTGGTGGTGGCCGAGACCCGCGCCGAGCCCGGCCGGCTCACGGCCTTCACCGTCGCCGGCGACGGTGCGCTGAGCGGCCGGCGCACGCTGTGCACGTTCGCGCCCGGGGTGCTGCCCGACGGCATCGCCGCCGACGGCGCGGGCAACGTGTGGGTGGCGTCGCCGTTCACCGGCCACGTGCTGCGGGTGTCGCCGTCGGGCACCGTCGACCGCACCCTGGCCGTGCCCCACCCCTACGCGGTGGCGCACCGCCCGGGCCCGGGCGACGGCGTGCTGTACGTGTGCTCGTCGCCCGAGTGGCGGCCGGACGAGGCCCGCGCGAACCGCGCCGGCGCCATCCTGCGGGTGGTGCCGTAGCGGACGGCGCGCCGGGGCCGGGTGTCCGGCGGTTCAGATGACGGAGGCGCGATCGAGGCTGGAGACGTCGGCGCCCGCGCGCTCGAGCCGGTCGAACAGCGACTGCGCGCCGTGGTCGGCGGCGTAGCGGAACTCCTCGTCCGAGATCGGCACCGCCTGCAGCCAGGTGGTCACCCCGGCCGGGCCGTCGCCCTCGGGCTCCTCCTCCACCACCAGCGGCAGCGCGGGCCACAGGAACGGCGGCACCAGCAGCACGTGCCGCATCGGCCGTGCCGGGTCGGCGGCATGCACCGCGTCGGGGATCATCGCCAGCGGTGTCACGTGCAGCGACCCGCCCGCCACCGCGAAGGCGCAGGCGGCGAGGATGTCGGCGAACACGCGCTGATCGGTGCGGCCGGCCGTGATGAGCTCGCTCGCCACCGTGCGGCCGGAGCCGTCCTCGATGTTGGTGGGGAACCGCGCCATGTCGACGGTGCTGTAGGTGGTGTACCCGGGGGCGGGCGCGCCGTCGGCCACGAGCATCGCGACCTCGTCGGGCGCCTGGCCGTCCGGCGCCCCGTCGCGCGCGCCGTCGCGGTAGCGCACCACCCGCACCGTGCCGCCCACCGCGTCGCGCACCCGCCGGGTGGTCTCCTGCACGTCCATCACCGTGCGCGCCCCAGCCGCTCGGCGGCCGCGGCGATGCGCTCGTCGCCCGCCGTGAGCGCGATGCGCACGTGCTCGCCGCCGCGCGGCCCGTAGAAGTCGCCGGGCGCGGCGAGGATGCCGTCGCGGGCGAGCCGGTCGATCGTCACGCGGCCCGGCTCGCCGCGGGTGGCCCACAGGTACAGGCCGCCCTCCGAGTCGTCGATGCGGAAGCCCGCCTTCTCCACCGCCGGGCGGAGCACCTCGCGGCGGCGCCGGTAGCGCTCGCGCTGCGCGGCCTCGTGCTCGTCGTCGGTGAGCGCGGCCGTCATGGCGGCCTGCACGGGCGAGGGCACCATGAGCCCGGCGTGCTTGCGCACCTCGAGCAGCTCGGCCAGCAGTGCCGGGTCGCCCGCCGCGAAGCCGGCCCGGTAGCCGGCCAGGCTGGACGTCTTCGACAGCGAGTGCACCGCGATGAGCCCCGTGACGTCGCCGCCGTGCACCCGCTCGTCGAGCACCGAGACCGCCTCGGATTCCCACGCCAGGCCCAGGTAGCACTCGTCGGACACGACGATGGCGCCGCGGCCGCGGGCCCACTCGACCACCTTGCGCAGGTGGTCGACGCCGAGGATCCTGCCGCTGGGGTTGGCCGGCGAGTTGAGGAAGATCATCGACACCGGCGCCGGCCCGAGCTGGGCGGTGCCGTCGGCGCGCACGGGACGCGCCCCGGCCAGCAGCGCGCCCACCTCGTAGGTGGGGTACGCGAGCTCGGGGATGACCACCGTGTCGTCGCGGCCGAGGCCGAGGTGCGACGGCAGCGAGGCGATCATCTCCTTGGTGCCGATGGCGGGCACCATGCCCAGGCGCGGCGCGCCCGCGCCCGCGCCGACTCCGTAGCGCCGCCGCAGCGACGCGATCGCCGCCTCCTGCAGGGCGGGGGTGCCGGCGGTGGTGGGGTAGCCGGGCATGTCCGACGCGGCGGCCAGGGCCTCGCGGATGACGGGGGCCACCGGATCCACGGGCGTGCCCACCGACAGGTCGACGATGCCGCCGGGATGCGCGCTCGCCGCGGCCTTGGCCGCGGCGAGCGTGTCCCAGGGGAACCCGGGGAGGGTGCCCGTCAGGGGTGTGCGCACGGATTCAGTCCTCACCCATGGGGGGCAGGTCCTTGATCCACTGCGGGTCGTTGGCGGTGACGCCCACCTTGGAGGCGCCGCCGGGCGAGCCGAGCGTGTCGAAGAAGTCGACGTTGGCGGCCGTGTAGCGCTCCCACTCGTCGGGCACGTCGTCCTCGTAGAAGATGGCCTCGACCGGACACACGGGCTCGCACGCTCCGCAGTCGACACACTCGTCGGGCTGGATGTACAGCATGCGCTTGCCCTCGTAGATGCAGTCCACGGGGCACTCTTCCACGCACGCACGGTCCAACACATCGACACAGGGTTCTGCGATCACGTAGGTCACTGCCGTGAGCCCTCCATTTCTTCGTGCGGCCGTCGCCCACCGCGGGGCGGCCACGGTCGATTATGACGCCGTGCCCCGCACGGCCGCCGGTCAGGGTGCACTCACCGCCACCGGCGAGGCCACCGGCTCGTACAGCGTGGTGCGCTGACGCGCCGGCCGGCCGATACCGGCGGCCATCTCGTGCAGCTCGGCCACCGACTTCTCCGAACCGTTGGTGGAGCCCGCCATGCGCGAGATCGTCTCCTCCATCAGCGTGCCGCCCAGGTCGTTCGCGCCGCCCTGCAGCATCGCCTGCGTGCCCTCGATGCCCAGCTTGACCCAGCTCGTCTGGATGTTCTTGATGCGCCCGTGCAGCATGATCCGCGCGAGCGCGTGGGCCGCGCGGTTCTCGCGCATCGTCGGCCCCGGCCGCGAGGCCCCCGCCAGGTACAGCGGCGACGACTGGTGCACGAACGGCAGCAGCACGAACTCGGTGAACCCGCCGGTGCGGTCCTGGATGCCGCGGATCACCTCCAGGTGCCCCACCCAGTGGTGCGGCGCGTCGACGTGGCCGTACATCATCGTCGAGCTCGACGGCAGGCCCACCTCGTGCGCGGTGGTGATGACGTCGATCCACTCCGCGGTGGGCAGCTTGCCCTTGGTGAGCACCCAGCGCACCTCGTCGTCGAGGATCTCGGCGGCGGTGCCCGGGATGGTGTCGAGGCCCGCCTCCTTGAGCGCGGTGAGCCAGTCGCGCACGCTCTCGCCGCCGCGGGAGGCGCCGTTGACGATCTCCATGGGGCTGAACGCGTGCACGTGCATCGAGGGCACCCGCGCCTTCACCGCCCGCACCAGGTCGGCGTAGCCGGTGACGGGCAGCTCGGGGTCGATGCCGCCCTGCATGCACACCTCGGTGGCGCCCACCACGTGTGCCTGCCAGGCGCGGTCGGCCACCTCCTCGGCCGAGAGCGTGAACGCGTCGGCGTCGCCCTTGCGCTGGGCGAACGCGCAGAACCGGCAGCCGGTGTAGCAGATGTTGGTGAAGTTGATGTTGCGGTTGACGATGTAGGTGACGTCGTCGCCCACCGCGTCGCGGCGCAGCGCGTCGGCCAGCGACACCATCGCCTCGAGCCCGGCCCCGTCGGCGTTGGCGAGCGCGATGTACTCGTCGCGGCTGCAGCCGGCCGGGTCGGCCTCGGCGTGCCGCAGCGCGGCGAGCACGTCCGAGTCGAGCCGCGCGGGCGCGCCGTCGCGCCGGTGCTCCAGCTCGAGCACCTGCTCGCGCACCGTGTCCCAGTCGCCGAACGCGCTGCCCAGGTCGCTGCGCGTCTCGGTGAGCCGCCCCTCGCTGTCGATCGCCGTCTCCAGGTCGGTGCGGCCGCTCGAGGACCATTCCGGGTCGGGCTCCTGCCACGGCAGCCCCTGCGGCAGCGCCCCCTCGCGCGCCAGCGAGCTGGCCGGGTCGGCCAGGGCCGCCACGTGCCCGGCGATGCGCGGGTCGATCCACGGCTGCCCGGCGGCGATGTACTTGGGCTGCGCCGCCAGGCGCTCGCCCAGGCCGAACCCCGCCGACTCGGTGACGGCGCGCAGCGCGTCGATCTCGGGCCACGGGCGCTCGGGGTTGACGTGGTCGGGCGTGAGCGGCGAGACGCCGCCCCAGTCGTCGACGCCCGCGCCGAGCAGCGCCGTGCATTCCGCGGCCGACACGAGGTTGGGCGGCGCCTGGATGCGCATCGCGGGGCCCAGCACCAGCCGCGCGACGGCGATGGCGGCACGGTAGGTGTCCATGTCGGCGTCGGGGGCCGCGCGCATGGCCGTGTCGTCCTTGGCGCGGAAGTTCTGGACGATCACCTCCTGGATGTGCCCGAAGGCCTTGTGCAGGCGGCGGATCTCGTGCACCGACTCGGCGCGCTCGCGGGCGTCCTCGCCGATGCCCACCAGGATGCCGGTGGTGAACGGCACCGTGAGCCGGCCCGCGTCGGTGAGCGTGCGCAGCCGCACGGCGGGGTCCTTGTCGGGGCTGCCGTAGTGCGCCTGGCCCTTCTCGGTGAACAGGCGGGTGGACGTGGTCTCGAGCATCATCCCCATCGAGGGGGCGACGGGCTTGAGCCGCGACATCTCCGCCCACGACATGACGCCGGGGTTCAGGTGCGGCAGCAGGCCCGTCTCCTCGAGCACGCGGATCGACATGGCGCGGACGTAGTCGAGCGTGGAGCCGTAGCCGCGCTCCTCGAGCCACTGCTGCGCCTCGGGCCAGCGGTCCTCGGGCCGGTCGCCCAGCGTGAACAGGGCCTCCTTGCAGCCCAGCGCGGCGCCCTGGCGGGCGATGGCCAGGACCTCGTCGGGCTCGAGGTAGGCGCCCTTGCCCTCGGCGCGCAGCTTGCCGGGGACGGTGACGAACGTGCAGTAGTGGCAGCGGTCGCGGCACAGCCGGGTGAGCGGTATGAACACCTTGCGCGAGTAGGTGATGAGGCCACGGCCCGCGGCGTCCACGCGCCCCTCGGCCCGCAGGCCCGCGTCGCGCACTCGCGCCGCGGCGGCGCACAGCCTGTCCAGATCCGCGCCGTGGGCCTGCAGCAGCACCGTCGATTCGTCCACGTTGAGCGCCACGCCGTCGTCGGCGCGCCGCAGCGCGCGGCGCATCGCCGCGGGCGACGGGGTGGGCGGGGGCGTGGGCGCGGCGGGGCTCTCGGCGGAATCGGTGGAAGTCACCACCCGATGATGCTCCATCGCCCGCCCGGCGGGCCAGCACCCTCCCGCCGTGCCGGGTCGCGGCGCACTATGGAGGCATGACCGCGCACCCCGGCGATGCCGCACCCCCGCAGCCCGAGCCCGACGACCTCGGCGGCGACCCCGCCTGCTGGCTCAACCGGGTGTGCCCCGAGTGCGGGCTGTTCGTCGAGGAGCGCGACGCGGCCGTGTGCCCGCGCTGCCACGCGGAGCTGCCGCGCGACTGACGCGGACGTGGAGGTTCCGGCGCGCCGGCACCCTTGCCGTAGGAGCGGGCCAGGGCATGGTTGCCCAGCCATCGCACACAAGCCCTCACCCCATGGAGACCTGCTGACTAATTGATCTGTGCAGCGGTTCCACGACGGGGTTGTAGATGACGATGGGGTCCCCCAGGTAGAGGCCTCTATAGCTGTCGTCCTACCCCGCCCCCGGCTCGCCTGACCCCACGTCCCTGGCATCACCTGCCATTGTCATGGCAATGCTCAATTCACCCACCACGTGGCTGGTGAAGGTAACCACCGAACTACGGTCGTGGACGGTGCTCGTCAGACGATGCCCAACGCCGCTGCGATATTCGCAATAGCATCCACGCCAAGGTTCGCCGAAGCGGTGAGTCCAAAAGCAATTGCCAACAAGCTCATGCCGACCTCCCTCTCTCTGTCAATCTGACCGTCCGAATTCTAGTTAGCGAATGCAGCTCCCGGTCTGGAACTGGGCGAGTTCGCCTATTGCCAGCATTTCTCAGCGCGCCGCGGCGCCCTTGGCGTAGGAGCGCGCCAGCGCGTGGTTGCCCAGCCACAGGGCGGCCGGCAGGAGCCCCAGGAACAGCAGCAACAGCGCCCGCCAGTCCGACGGCAGGATCTTGTCGCCGCCCGGGCCGCCCGCCGCGGCGAGAAGGTAGACCACCAGCCACCCGGCCAGCGGCAGTGCCATCACGGCGGCCTTGTCGGTGAGACGGGCGGCCAGCATCACCACCGCGAGATTCGCCGCCGCCGCGACGACGGCGATCACCGGCAGCGGCGCCGCGCCGGCACGCAGCGGCAGGAAGAACACCGAGACGAGGCCGATCGCGACGCCGTCGGCGAGCAGGAGCAAGGCCAGGGCGGCGGTTCCCGCCTGAGATCGCAGCGGATCGGCGGACCCCTGTCCCCCGCTCGACGACCTCACGGCACCGGAGGCATGAACTGCGCGGCCAAGTCCAGCAACTCGGACACCGACTCCGCCTGATGCAGGATCGACCCCATATAGGACGAGTGCAGCTGTTCGGGCGAGATCCCCGGCGGGACCAGGTCGAGTGAAGTCCTCGGCATCGCTTACCTCCAGATCGGTGTGGTGTCCCCGCGCTGAGCCCCGGCCCCGGGTGCCCACATGCTAGCCGCCCGCGGTCACGGGAACGCGATGCCGTCGAACAGATCCGCTTCCCGGCCGCCCGCGGCCCCCGTCCCGGGCCGGCCCGCGGCGAGCGTGAAGCACTCGACGGGCAGGATCGGCTGCGCGATGTCGTTGGACAGCGCGTACACCCGGCCGCCGGGCGCCACCTGCACCTGCGTGGCGTGCGCGGCGAGCGCGGCCCGCTTGGCGCCGAGCACCGGCGCGATGTCGACCCGGGCGGTCACCTCATCGGGCGGGACGGCGGGCAGCTCGCCCGGCCCCGGTACCTGCCAACCCTCCGGCGCCGGCCCCATCGCGGCGACGCCCGCGTCCACCGCGGCGCGGTCGGCGACGGTCCAGTACAGCTTGGCGACGTCCCAGCGGCCGCGCGCGAGCTCCACCGCGGCCATGGTGATCGTGTGGGCGCGGACGTGGTCGGGGTGCCCGTAGCCGCCGTCGGGGCCGTAGGTGACGACGACGTGCGGGCGCACCGCGGCGATGACCTCCACCAGCTCGCCCACCGCGTCGGCCTCGTCGGCCTGCACGAACGCGCGCGGGTGCTCGGCCGACGGGGTGCCCGCCATGCCCGAGTCGCGCCAGCGCCCGGCGCCGCCCAGGAACAGGTGCCGCGGCCCGCCGAGCGCCCGCAGCGCCGCCGCCAGCTCGCCGATCCGGTAACCGCCGAGCTGGTCGGCCTCCGCGGCGATCAGGTGCGCCCACTCGTCGCCGATCACCTCGCCCTCCTCGCCGAGCGTGCACGTCACCACGGTGACCTCGGCGCCCGCCGCCAGGTAGCGCGCGATCACGCCGCCGGTGGTGATGGTCTCGTCGTCGGGGTGCGCGTGCACCAGCAGCAGCCGCGCCCCCGCATGGGTGTCCTCGCCGATCGTCACGCCGTCCTCCGCTCCTCCCGTGCCGCGCGGCCGCCGCCGCTACTGCGTCGTCCGGTGCCAGCCCGCCGCGTTGACGAACAGCTCGGACGCCAGCCTGTCCTCCCCCAGCATCGTGCCCTCGATGCCGCGGCTCGACCCCACCAGGCCCGTGTCCTGCATGATCGGCAGCACCGTGGCGAACGACCAGACGGCCGGGTCGGCCGCGTCCAGCAGCTGGGCGTCGTCGATCTCGCCGCGCAGCGCCTGCGCGATCACGGGCTGCAGGGCCGGGTCGCACACGCCGCCCACGTTGCTGGGCGCCTTCTGCGGCTCGGGGAAATTCTTGCGGGCGGGATCGTCGGGCGCCACCGGCGGCACCACGGACGGCGTGGGCGCCGCGGCTGTTCCGGTGGGGCCGGGCGCACCGGGCGCGGGCGGCGTGGTGGGCGCGGCGGCCGTCCTGGGGGCGGGCGTGGCGGTGGCGGCGGCATCGCCGGGCACCGGG
>CAZDSL010000011.1:0-21539 GCA_964507655.1 uncultured Mycobacteriaceae bacterium
ACGGACGCGCCCGCGCCCGCCGGGTAGCGGTCGGCGCGCTCGCCGTAGCCGTCGGTGTCGCTGTAGGCGACGGAGATCTCCGAGTGCAGCACGTCGGGGATGTTCTGCGCGAACAGCACCGCCGCGGCCACGGCGACGGCGGTGACGGCCGCCCGCACCTGCCGGGCGCGCCGCGCGCCGGCGCCCGCGGGCTGGTACAGGCGCGCGCGGCGCACCGCCCAGCGGGCCAGGTCGATCACCGCGAAGGCGCCCGCCGCGGCCAGCAGCAGCAGAAGCACGGGCTCGAGCCGGAAGCCAAGCAGCGTGGAGCCCAGCACCGTCCACGCCATCGACAGCAGCACCCACAGGTACAGCGCGCCCACGGCCAGGCCCAGCGCCTGCGCGCGCACCGAACGGCGGAAGCGCAGCACGATCCACAGCAGGCCCAGCATCGTCAGCGCGCCGAGCAGGCTGAAGTTGAGCATCGGCAGCGGCAGCACCGCGCCGGAGCCGGGCAGGTAGTGCATGGCGGTGGAGTCGACGGCCGGGTGCTGCAGCATGCGGTGCAGGTACGGGGCCCACACCAGCAGCGCCAGCAGCCCGGCGATCACGCCCGCGACGACGAGGCGCGCGAGCGGCGGCACCGCGGTGCGCAGCGCGGCGGGCGCGAGCATGCGCCGCCACAGCGGAACGCGCGCGGCGGGCTCCGGGCCCGGCCCGGGGGAGCCGCCGGTGACCGCGGCGTCACGCTCGGCGACGGCGTGCGCGTGCATCGCCGCCAGTGCCGCGGCCACCGCCATGAGCACCACGGCGAACGCGGCGAACGCCGTGTAGAGCGTGTACATGCACGCCGAGAGGCCGAGGAAGACGCCCGTGGCCACCACCGCGGCCCACCCGGCGCCGCGGCGCGCCCCCGCGCGCAGGGGGGCGCGCAGGCCCGACCACGCCAGCACCATCACCGGCGGGATGAGCACGGCGACGATGGCGCCGTACGCCTCGGGCGAGCCGTAGGCCAGCACCACCGCGGCCTGCGCGGTGGCGACCATGACGGCGAGGTCGGTGCGGATCATCCGCGACCACAGCACCCCCGAGACCACGATGGCGACCGCCAGCGAGCCGATGGCGTAGGGCTTGTAGAACTCCCACGCGGGCATGCCGAGCAGGTCGGCCAGCCGGCCGCCCACCCAGAACCAGCCGGCCGGGTAGTAGGAGGGCAGGTCGGCGTAGTTCATGTCGTGCAGGCCCGCGGTGGCGGCCATGCGCGTGAGGAACTGGGTGCGGAACTGCTGGTCGACGGAGATGCCGAACAGGTACAGGCGGGTGGCCGACAGCGGCACGGCGAGGGTGACGGTGGCGAACGCCGAGATGCCGGCCCACGAGAGCACGCGGCCGGTGCGGGAGCCCGGGGCGCGGCGCAGCAGCAGCACGCTCACGGTGATCACGGCCAGCGCGGCCACCTGCAGCACGGTGGTGATGGCCCGCGCC
This sequence comes from uncultured Mycobacteriaceae bacterium, assembly GCA_964507655.1. GTDB lineage: Bacteria > Actinomycetota > Actinomycetes > Mycobacteriales > Mycobacteriaceae > Tomitella. The sequence goes on from CAZDSL010000011.1 coordinate 1,465, forward strand.
ATGTTGGAGGTGGTGAAGGCGGGGAAGTCGGTGCGGTCGATCACCGCGATGCCGACGCCCGTCACCACGGCGGCGACCGCACCGCCGGCCGCGAGCTCGCCCAGCGCGCGCACCGCACGCCCGCCGGGGCCGGACCGCGGTGCGGGGGCGCCGCCGGAAGGACCGGCGCCACCGCTCGTGGTGGCGCCGGCCCGGGGCTCGTCGCTGGTGGTGGCCGTCACGGGGCTACACCGGCAGGCGGCGGAAGATCGCGCGGGGCACGTGCCGCAGCACCATCATCACGTAGCGGAACGGGCCCGGCGCCCAGACGATCTCCTTGCCCTTGTCGGATGCGGCCACGGCGAGTTTGCCCACCACGTCCTTGTCCACCGTCAGCGGCGCCTCGGCGACGTGGGCGCTGAACTTGGTGCGCACCTGGCCGGGGCGCACCACCGTCACGCGGGGGCCGAACGGCGCCAGCGCCTCGCCCAGGCCCAGGTAGAAGCCGTCGAGGCCGGCCTTGGTGGAGCCGTAGACGAAGTTGGCGCGCTTGACCCGCTCGCCCGCCACGGACGACATGGCGATGATGCGGCCGAAGCCCTGCGCCTTCATCCGCTCGCCCACCAGCACGCCCACGGACACGGCCGCGGTGTAGTTGACCTCGGCGACCAGCACGGCCTTGCGCTGGTCCTGCCAGAGCTGCTCGGCGTCGGCGTCCAGGCCGAACGCGACGATCGCGACGTCCACGTCGCCCTTGCCCCACGCCTCGTCGACGACCTTCGGGTGGGCGTCGGTGTCGAGCGCGTCGAAGTCGATCACGTCGACCTCGGTGGCGCCGGCGGCCGTCATCTGGGCGGCGGCGGCCTCGCGCAGCGGGTCGCCGGGCAGCGCCGCGAGCACCACCCGCATCGGGGCCTTGCGCAGGTACTCCTCGCAGATGGCGAGCCCGATCTCCGAGGTGCCGCCGAACAGCAGCAGCGTCTGGGGATTGCCGACGGCGTTGATCACTTCAGTTCCAACCTTCTGGCCATATCGGACATGAACACACCCGTCGGGTCGACGGTGCGGCGGACGGCGATCCACTCGTCGATCCGCGGGTACATCGCGTGGAAGGTCTCGGCGGTGGTGCGCGAGTCCTTCGCGGTGTAGAGGCGCCCGCCGAACTCGAGGACGCGCTTGTCGAGCTCGGCCACGAACTCGCCCAGGCCCGGCTTGATGCGGAAGTCGACGCAGATGTTCCAGCCTCGCATCGGGAAGCTCAGCGGCGCCTTGTTGCCCTCGCCGAACAGCTTGAACACGTTGAGGAAGGAGTAGTGGCCGGACGCCTGGATGTCGACGATGATCCGCTTGAACTCTTCGACGGCCTCGGTGGGCACCACGAACTGGTACTGGAGGAAGCCGGAGGGGCCGTAGGCGCGGTTCCATTCGCCGAACATGTCGAGCGGGTGATAGAACTGCGTCAAGTTCTGGACCTTGCCGCGGTAGTTGCCGGACTTCTGGAACCACAGCTCGCCGATGGCGCTGAACGTGTACTTGTTGGCCAGCCCGTCGGGGAAGACGTCCGGCAGCGTGAGCAGCGTCGGCGCGTCGAACTTGAGCGGGTTGCGCTGCAGCTTCTTCGGGAGCTGGTCGAGCGTGGCCAGGTTGCCGCGCGAGACGGCGGCGCGGCCCAGCTTGGGCGGCGCGGCGATGGCGTCGAACCACGCCGAGGAGTACTCGTAGTCGTCCTCGCTGCCGTCGCTGTGCAGGGCGATCGTCTCGTCGAGCGTGGCGGTGCGGTCGCCGTCGGCGATGAAGTAGGCCGTCTCGGTGCGGGTCATCCGGATGCTCGCGCGCAGGATGATGCCGGTGAGGCCCGCCCCGCCCACGGTGGCCCAGAACAGCGCGCCCTTGGGGTCGTTCTTGCCGCCGCGCGGGGTGAGCTTGCGCACCTGGCCGTCGGCGGTGAGCAGCTCCATCGACGTGACGTGGTCGCCGAAGCTGCCGGCGCTGTGGTGGTTCTTGCCGTGGATGTCGTTGGCGATGGCGCCGCCCACCGTCACCTGGCGGGTGCCCGGCAGCACCGGCACCCACAGGCCGAACGGCAGCGCCGCCTTCATGAGCTGGTCGAGCGTGACGCCGCCGTCGACGTCCACGAGGGCCGTGTCGGCGTCGATGCGGTGGATGCGGCGCAGGGGCGTCATGTCGACCACCAGGCCGCCGGCGTTCTGCGCCGGGTCGCCGTAGGAGCGGCCCAGGCCCCGCGCGATGACGCCGCGGCGCAGGTGCGCGGGGGCGTCGTCGGCGCGCTCGGCGGCCTCGGCCACCGCGCGGGCGATGAGGTCGACATCGGGGGTGCTCAGGACCTGCGCCGTGCTGGCGGCGGTGCGCCCCCAGCCGGTGAGGCGGCGGGGCGACGTCGGCAGCGGGGCCGTCCGGGAAGCGGGCGCGGACGCGTCCGCGCTGCCGGTGGTGCTGCTGTCAGCGGTTGTGGACATCGCGTTAGAGGCTACCGCGTGGTCACCAGGCGGCGGCGACATGTGGGGGTGAGGCGCGGGGCGCCGGCGCCGCGGGCGGCTACCCTGTGCAGCGTGTCCACAACGAGTCCCGGCGGGCAGAACCCGCACCCGCACGAGTACCCGATGCCGGTGGAGATCCCCGTGACCGACAACGTGGGCGCCACCGATCTGGGACTCAAGACGCAGATGGTGCGCTTCATCATCACCGGCGTGCTCTCCGGCATCGTCGATTTCGGCCTCACCGTGCTGCTCATGCACTTCGGGATGGGGCACACCCCGGCCAAGGCCATCGGCTTCGTCTGCGGCACCACCACCGCCTACCTGATCAACCGGCGCTGGACGTTCCAGGCGCCGCCGTCCACCGCCCGCTTCCTGGCCGTGGCGGTGCTCTACGTGATCACGTTCGGCGTGCAGGTGGGGCTGTTCGACGTCATGTTCCGCGTGCTGCCCGAGGGCATCGTGTACACGTTCGTCGCCTACTGTGTTGCGCAGGGGACGGCCACCGTCATCAACTTCGTGGTGCAGCGGGCCGTCATCTTCAAGCTCGACTAGCGCCCGGCGTCGGGCCCGGTCATGACCAGCGACAGGCCCGCGCGCAGGCCGCCGGGTGGGATAAGGAGTCCGATCAGTGGCGAACCCGCCCGAGAACACGCCGCCCGCCACCATCCAGCGCACGCTGTTCGCGGGGCCCGCCCGCTGGGTCACCGACGACCTCTACAGCCGGATCATCGAGGGCGTGGCCCTGCGCCGGCGCGGCTCGATCACGCTGCACGCGGGCGCGGCGGTGCACACCAACGCCTACTTCGGCCGGTTCGAGGCCTCCTACTGGCAGCGCTGGACGCACCTGCGCACCGTGCGCGTGTCGGTGACGGTGGCGGGCTCCGCGCACGGCGCCATCCGGCTGCGCGCCACCGACATCGCCGGCCACGAGCGCACCGTCGCCACCGAGGACGTGCACGGCGACGCGACGGTGCAGCTCACGGCGCCGATCGGCAACTTCATCGACGGCGGCGCGCTGTGGCTGGAGCTGCGCGCGTTCGACGGCACGCTCACCTTCTCGGACGTGCGCTGGGCGCCCGGCGCCGAGGAGCCCCCGGCGGCCCCCGGGGCCGGTCTGGCCATCGCCATCTGCACGTTCAACCGCGCCGACGACTGCGCCGCCACCGTCGCCGCGCTCGCCGCCGACTCCGAGGTGCTGGCGCTGGTCGACCGCGTCTACGTCACCGACCAGGGCACCGACCCCGTCGACACCCGCCCCCGGTACCACGAGGCCGCCGCGGTGATCGGCGACCGGCTGCGCTACCTGCGCCAGCCCAACCTCGGCGGCGCGGGCGGGTTCACCCGCGGCATGTACGAGGCCACCGCCGGCGACGAGGCGCTCGACGTGCTGCTCATGGACGACGATGTGCGCGTCGAGCCCGAGACCATCCTGCGGCTCGCGGCGCTCGGCCGGCACACGCACACCCCGGCGCTGGTGGGCGCGCAGATGCTCTACCTCTACAACCCCGACTACCTGCTCGCCTCGGCCGAGCGGGTGGATCTGCCCACGCTGTCGGTGGGCCTGCCGGTGGACGAGTACTGCCTGGTGGACAAGAGCGTCGTGGAGAACGTGCAGGAGCGGCGCATCGACGGCCAGTACAACGGCTGGTGGACGTGCCTGATCCCGGCCACGGTGATCGAGCGGATCGGCCTGCCGCTGCCGGTGTTCTTCCAGCGCGACGACGTGGAGTACGCGCTGCGCGCGGCCGCCGCCGGGCATCCCACGATCACGCTGCCCGGCGCCGCGGTGTGGCACGCCGACTTCTACTGGAAGGACCGCGACGACTTCAGCCTCTTCTTCGGCGAGCGCAACGGGCTCATCACTGCCGCCCTGCACGGCGGGTTCGACCTGCGCGACCTCACCGGCACGCTGGTGCGCCGCGTGCTGTGCTCGATCGTCACCATGCGGTACGGGCAGGCCAAGACGTACCTGATGGCCATCGAGTCGTTCCTCGACGGGCCCGGCGGCCTCGCCGACGGCGGCCAGGAGGCGCTGCGGCACGTGCGGGACGTGCGCGCGCAGTACCCCGAGACGGTGACGATGCCGGTGGGCGAGGTGCCCGGCACGGTGCCCACCCGCCGCGCCGCCACCCGCATCGACGATTCGAAGGCCGACCTGGTGCTGGCCAAGCGGATGGCGCAGCAGCTGGCGGGGCGGGTGCAGCGCGGGCCGGTGGCCGTCTCCTACGAGGACTCGTTCTGGTGGCACGTGTCGCTGTTCGACGAGGTGTACGTGACCGACGCGTCGCAGACGGGCGTGCGGCGGCTGCGGCGCGACCCGGCCGAGGCGAAGCGGCTGGCGCGCGAGCTGGGCGCGCTGGCGCGGCGGTTCCGGGCCGAGGCGCCCGCCGCGCAGCGCGCCTACCGCGAGGCGCAGCCGCAGCTGGTGAGCCGCGGCAACTGGGCGCGGCTGTACGGGCTCTGAACCGGCCGCGCCGGTGCGCGGGGCGCCCCGGATGCGCGAGGATGGGGCCAGGCCGCCGAGCGGAGTTGCACGGGGTAGGGGCCGCACGGGGGCCGCACGGGAAGGGAGCCGGGCCGATGAAGAGCGAAGTGCTGCCGGTGCGCACCGGCCACGACGAGGCCGTCGTCGACCTCACCGACCGCTGCCGCGCGTTCGTCGCGGGCGAGGGTGACGGCCTGCTGCACGTGTTCGTCCCGCACGCCACCGCCGGCATCGCGATCATCGAGACCGGGGCGGGCAGCGACGACGACGTGCTCACCGCGCTGGCGGACCTGCTGCCCGCGGACGGGCGCTGGCGGCATCAGCACGGAAGCCCGGGGCACGGCCGCTCGCACGTGATGCCCGCACTGATCGCGCCCTACGCCACCGTCCCGGTGGTGGGCGGCGAGCTGATGCTGGGCACCTGGCAGAGCGTCACCCTGGTCGACGTCAACGTGGACAACCCCGACCGCGAGGTGCGGCTGTCCTTCCTGCGGGGGTAGCGGCGGCTCAGGGCTTGGTGAACCGCTCGCGCCGCCCCAGCCCGCGCAGCCGCATCCACTCGCGGAACCCGGCCACGTCGCGCCGCTGCACCAGGAAGTACCAGCCGAACCGCGCGTACTCCTGCGGCAGCAGCCTGCGCATGCCCGGCTGCGCCATGAGGTAGCCGCGGTTGCGGTAGGTGAAGAAGCGCTTGCCGGCGTTGTCGGGGTACTGGGTGTGCATGCGGCCGCCGAGGATCGGCTTGAACTCGTCGGCGCCGTCGGGATGCAGGTAGGCGGTGGCCAGGCACGTGCCGAAGGGCAGGCCCGAGCGCACCAGCCGGCGGTGGATCTCCACCTCGTCGCCGCGCACGAACAGGCGCAGGTCGGGCACCCCCACCGCGTCGATGGCGGCGGCGGTGAACAGCGCGCCGTTGAACAGCGACGCGATGCCGGGGAGCAGGTCGCCCGTCGGGTCGTCGGCCGAGTGCAGCTCGGAGCGCCGCCGCCGCCACGTCACGCCGCGGCGCAGCGGGAAGGCGAGCCTGTCGGGATCGGCGATGTCGCACACCACCGGCGAGACCTCCTCGAGCCCGTGCCGGTGCGCGCAGTCGAGCAGCGTGGCCAGCACGCCGGGGCCCTCGGGGCGGCCGTCGTCGTCGGCCAGCCACACGCGGTCGGCGCCCAGCGCCAGCGCCTGCAGCATGCCCAGCGCGAACCCGCCGGCGCCGCCGAGGTTGTGCCGCGAGCCGATGTAGGTGGTGGCCATGGGCTGCGACTCGACCAGCTCGCGCACCTCGGGCTCGTCGGCGTTGTCGACGACGACGAGGTGGTCGAGCGGGCGGGTCTGCGCGGCGAGCACGCCCAGCGACGTGGCGAGCAGCTCGCGGCGGCGGTGCGTGACGACGACGCCGATGATGCGCTCGGCGTCGTCGTAGGGCACGGCGGCGGCGCGGGGGTCAGTCGGCATCGGCGGGGCTCTCCTGCTTCTGCTTCTCGCGCCGCATGTCGGCGAGCACGGAGCGCACGTGCCGGGCCGCGTCGGGGCCCTCGTAGGCCTCGACGATCTCGTCGATTGCCCCGCGCCGGCGGATCTCGCCGCGGTCGATCCACATGGCGGTGTTGCACAGCTGCGCGAGGAACTCGTTGGAGTGGCTGGCGAACACCAGGATGCCGGAGCGCGAGACGAGGTCCTGCAGGCGGATGCGGGCCTTCTTCATGAAGTCGGCGTCGACGGCGCCGATGCCCTCGTCGAGCAGCAGGATCTCGGGGTCGATGCTGGTGACCACGCCCATGGCCAGGCGCACGCGCATGCCGGTGGAGTAGGTGCGCAGCGGCATCGCGAGGTAGTCGCCCAGCTCGGTGAACTCGGCGATGTCGTCCATCCGCTGCTGCATCTGCTTGCGGGTCATGCCCAGGAACAGGCCGCGGATGATGATGTTCTCGTAGCCGGAGATCTCCGGGTCCATGCCCACGCCCAGGTCGAACACGGGCGCCACGCGGCCGCGGACGTGCGCGGAGCCGCGGGTGGGCTCGTAGATGCCGGAGAGCAGCCGCAGCAGCGTCGACTTGCCGGCGCCGTTGTGGCCGACGAGGCCCACGCGGTCGCCCTCCCGGAACGAGACGGTGATGTCGCGCAGCGCCTCGATGGTGACCACGTTGGAGTCGTTCTTGCCGATCGTGCCGCCGGCGCGGCCGAGCACCGACTTCTTCAGCGAGCGCGAGCTGGCGTCGAAGATGGGGAAGTCGACGCAGGCTCCGTACGTGTCGATGCTGACGGTGCTCTCGGGGGTGTTCGTGGGGCTCACGGGGTTCTCCGTAGTGCTTGCGGGGCGCGGTGCGGGCGGTGGCGGGGCGTCAGACCCAGTAGGCCACGCGCCCGCGGTACTTGCGCATGGCGAGCAGCGCGGCGGCCCAGCCCACCACGGTGAACGCCAGCACGATGTACCAGTGGTAGGCGGCGGGGGTCTCGCCGAGCATCGGCGCGCGCACGATCTCGAGGTAGTGGAACAGCGGGTTGATCTCGGCCAGCCGGGCCCGCTCGGCGGCGCCGGGGCGGTCGGCGAACACCTTGGTGGTCCACACGATGGGGGTGACGTAGAACAGCAGCTGCACCAGGCTGCCCAGCAGCGGGGCGATGTCGCGGTAGCGGGTGGCGAAGATGCCGAAGAGCATGGTCACCCACACCGCGTTGATCACCAGCAGCGCCAGGGCGGGGATCGCGAGCAGCGATATCCACGACAGGTGCAGGTGCGTCCAGAACACCGCCAGCAGGATCACGTAGATGATCAGGTTGTGGCCCAGCAGCAGCACCTGGCGCCACACCAGCCGGTACACGTGCACGCTCAGCGGCGCGGGCAGCTGTTTGATCAGGCCCTCGTTGGCGATGAAGACCTCGGAGCCCTCGACGATCGCGCCCTGGATCAGGCCCCAGATGATGAGGCCCACCGTGAGATACGGCAGGAAGAAGGCGAGGTCCTGGTCGAGGATCAGCGAGTACAGCAGGCCCAGCGCGGTGGCCATGACGCCGGTGGCGATGGTGATCCAGAACGGCCCGATCACCGACCGGCGGTACTTCTGCTTGATGTCCTGCAGGCCCAGCATCAGCCACAGCTCGCGCTGCGACCAGCCGCTGCGCATGTCCTGGAAGGCGCGGGCGAACGTGCGGGAACCAGCGGCGGGCGGTGCGGGATCGTGCGGGGCGGTGGCGACTGGTTCGGACACGGGAGCCAACAGTACTAGCCGGCCGGCGGAGGGCGGCGGACGGTGAGGCCCGGCCGCCCGCCGCCGGGCACGGTCAGAGGTATTGCCCGGTGCCGGGCATCTGCTGGCCCGGGCCCCCGCCGGGGCCGCCCTGCGGCACGGCGCCGTGCGGCAGCGCGTGCCGCATCTGCTTGAGCTGCGCCTGCGCGGCCATCTGCTGGGCCATGAGCGCCGTCTGGATGCCGTGGAACAGGCCCTCGAGCCAGCCCACCAGCTGCGCCTGCGCGATGCGCAGCTCCGCGTCGGAGGGCACCGACTCGTCGCCGAACGGCAGCGTGAGGCGCTCGAGCTCGTCGCGCAGGTCGCCGGAGAGCCCCTGCTCGAGCTCGCGGATGGACGTGGCGTAGATCTCGCGCATGCGGCTGCGGCTGGCGTCGTCGAGCGGCGCCGAGCGCACCTCCTCGAGGAGCTGCTTGATCATGGTGCCGATGCGCATCACCTTGGCGGGCTGCTCGACCATGGAGGTGAGGGTGTCGGCGTCGTCCTGCTCGCCCTCGGGCCGTTCGCCCTCGGCGGCGGCGTCCTCGGCGCCCGCCTGGCGGCCGGGGCCGAGGATGACGTAGCCCTCGGGGGTCTGATCGGGGTTCTCGCCCACTTCGTCGTCTCCCATCTCGTCGGCCGCGCCCCGTGCGGAGGGGCCGCGGCCCATTGTGCGCGCTGCATGCCCCATTCTGCAGCCCTCCGCGCGCGCCGTACACGGACTCGGCGTGCGGGCGGTGGACGGGGGAGCATTACCCTGTCGACGTGGTCGGTGTGCACTGGACGGAGGACGTCCGAGGAGGTCGTGGAGCGGTGCCGTCGCAGCACGCCGCCGGGGCGGGGCGTCCGGCGGGCGGGGGTGGAAGACGACGTGACCGGACACATAGTCTGTACGGCATGGCATACGACGTCTGGGGGGTGCGCGGGCTTTTCCCGTCGCTCGGGGACGGGTGGATCCATCTCGACACCCAGGTGGGGATGCAGATCGCCGATTCGGTGGCGCGCACGGTGTCGGCCGCGTTCCGCACGTCGGTGTCCGACCCCTCCGGCACCTACCCGTCGGCCCGGCGCAGCGCCGGGATCCTCGAGACCACGCGCGCCGCGGTGGCCGACCTGGTGGGCGCCGACCCGGCCGGCGTCGTGCTGGGGCCCAACCGCGCCACGCTGCTCACGCGGCTGGCCGAGGCGTCCCGGCGCAGGCTCGGCATCGGCACCGAGATCGTCCTGTCGCGCGTGGACGACGAGGAGAACATCACCCCCTGGCTGCGCGCCGCGCACCTGTACGGCTCGTACGTGCGCTGGGCCGAGGTGGACATCGAGAACTTCGAGCTGCCCACCTGGCAGTACGCCGACCTCATCGGCGAGGGCACGGCGCTCGTCGCGGTGACGGCCGCGTCGTCGACGCTCGGCGTCAAGCCCGAGGTGGCCGCCGTCGCCAAGCTGTCCCGCGAGGTGGGCGCGCTCACCGTGGTCGACGCCGCCTGCCTCGCGGCGTACGAGCCGGTGGACATCCACGCCCTGGGCGCCGACGTCCTCGCGCTCGACGCCGCCGTGTGGGGCGGCCCGCCGGTGGGCGCGCTCGTGTTCCGCGACCCGGCCGTCATCGACAAGCTCGACCGCGTCTCGCTCGACCCCACGGCCACCGGCCCCGCCCGGCTCGAGGTGGGCACCCACCAGTACGCGCTGCTCGCGGGCATGGTCGCCTCGATCGAGGTGCTGGCCGATCTGGACCCGCCGTCCGGCCAGCGCGGCGCCGGCGCCGCCCAGGGGCCGTCGCGCCGCGAGCGGCTGGTGCGCTCGATGACGTCGCTGCGCGAGTACCACGAGGGGCTGTTCGAGCACCTGGTGTCGTCGCTGCGCGGGCTGCCGCTGGTGATGGTGCTGGGCGCGCGCGCCGAGTCGGTGCCCATGCTCAGCTTCACGGTGGCGGGCGTGCCGGCGCACCGGGTCACCCAGCGGCTGGCCGACAACGGCATCTGCGCGCTCACCTCGCGCGGCGGCTCCCGGGTGCTCGACGCGATCGGCGTCGGCGAGGTGGGCGGCGCCGTGACGATCGGCCTGGGCCACTACACCACGGTGCACGAGGTGGACCAGCTCGTGCGGGTGGTCGCCTCGCTGGGGTGAGCCGGCGGGCCGCGGCGCCCGGCCGTCAGTGCGGCCAGGTGTGCACCGGGTGGCCCTCGCTCATGTGCGTCAGGTAGTCGCCGAGCATCCCGGCGAGCGCGGCCGGCCGGTCGTCGCCGGCGCGCTCCCGCTCGGCCACCGCGGTGCGCTGCCAGATCGCCCCCGTCTGCCCGGCCAGGCACCGGGCCTCGATGACGCCCAGGTACCGCTCGCGCACGTCCGCCTCCACCCCGTACGCCGTGAGTCCCGCGTGCGCCATCGGCAGCAGCCGCCGCAGCACCAGCTCCTGCGGGCTCACCCAGCCCACCTCGGGCCAGTACAGCCGGGCCGTGAAGCCGCTGCGCGCCGCCGATTCGAGGTTCTCGCGCGCCGCGTCGAACGACATCTGCGACCACAGCGGCCGGTCGGCGTCGACCAGCGAGCGGACGGTGCCGTAGTAGAACAGGGCGTCGGCCACGGTGTCCACCACGCTGGGGCCGGCGGGCAGCACCCGGTTCTCCAGGCGGATGTGGTGGCCGCCGTCGGTGGTGTCGTAGACGGGGCGGTTCCACCGGTAGATGGTGCCGTTGTGCATGCGCAGCTCGGTGAGGGGCGGGTCGCCGCCCGCCTCGAGCACTGCCAGCGGGTCGTCGTCGCTGACGATGGGCAGCAGGGCGGGGAAGTAGCGGGAGTTCTCCTCGAACAGGTCGAAGATCGAGGTGATCCACCGCTCGCCGAACCACACCCGCGGACGCACGCCCTGGTTGATGAGCTCCTGCGGGCGGGTGTCGGTGGCCTGCTGGAACAGCGGCAGGCGGGTCTCGTGCCACAGCGCCTTGCCGATGAGGAACGGCGAGTTGGCGGCCAGGGCCACCTGCACGCCCGCGATGGCCTGGGCCGCGTTCCAGTGCGCGGCGAACTCGTCGGGCGCCACCTGCAGGTGCAGCTGCAGCGAGGTGCAGGCCGCCTCGGGCAGGATCGAATCGAAGACGGTGTCGAGCCGCTCGGGCGCGGCCGCACCGGGCAGGGCGGTGCCGTCGATGCGCAGCTCGATGTCTTCGCCGCGCGTCTCGAGCATGCGGTGGTTGAGCAGGGCGTAGCGGGGATTGGCGGAGATCGACTGCGCGGTGAGGTCCTCGGCGCGCAGCGTGGGCAGGATCCCCACCATCGCCAGGCGGCAGCCGGAGCGGGCGGCGCGCTCGTCGGCCGAGTTGAGCGACGTGCGCAGCGACTCCTCCAGGCCCAGCACGTGCCGGCCCTCCAGCGGGTGCGGCGGCAGGTTGACCTCGATGTTGAACCGGCCCAGCTCGGTCTGGAAGGCGTCGTCGGCGATCGACTCGAGTACCTCGGCGTTGGACATGGCGGGCCGCATGGCGTCGTCCACCAGGTTGAGCTCCACCTCCATGCCGATGCGCGGCGGCGACTGCTCGAACTGGTCGTCGGCGAGCATCCGGGCGAGCGCGTCGAGGCACGCCTGCACCTTGTCGCGGAAGGCGCGCCGGTCCTGGCGGGTGAACACGCGGTGCGCGACGTCGTCGCCCATGGTGGACCTCCGGGGGTGGGGTCTGGTGATTACACCGTGCCCGATGCGCCCGGGGCGCGCAGCAGGATCTTGCCGAACGCGCTGCCCGAATCGAGCAGCCGGTGCGCCTCGGCGGCGTCGGCCATGGGCACCTCGGCGTGCACGACGGTGCGCACGCGCCCGGCCTCATACAGCGGCAGCACGTGCTCGGTGACCTGCCGGACGATCTCCGCCTTGCCCGACGGCCCGTCCAGCGGGCGGGTGCGCAGGCCCGTCGCGGTGATGTGCGCGCGCTTGGCCAGCAGCTTCCCGATGGGCAGCTCGGCGGTGGCGCCGCCCAGCATGCCGATGATCACCAGCCGGCCGTCGGGAGCAAGCGCATCGAGGTTGCGCTCCAGATACGCCGCCCCGATGTGGTCGAGGATGACGTCGGCGCCGCCGGCCCGCCGCAGGTGCTCGGCGAAGTCCTCGGTGCGGTGGTTGATCGTGATCGACGCCCCCAGCTCGCGGCAGCGGGCCAGGCGCTCGTCCGAGCCTGCGGTGGTGGCGACGGTGGCGCCCAGCGCCGAGGCCAGCTGGATCGCGTGCGTGCCGATACCGCCCGAGCCGCCGTGCACCAGGAGCGTCTGCCCGGCCCGCAGGCCCGCCCGCATGACCACGTTGGACCACACCGTGCAGGCCACCTCGGGGATGCCGGCGGCCTCGACCAGGTCCACGCCGCGGGGCACCGGCATCAGCTGGGTGGCCGGGACGACGGCGCGCTCGGCGTAGCCGCCGCCCGCGAGCAGCGCGCACACCTCCTGGCCCTTCCGCCAGCCGGCGACGCCCTCGCCGAGCTCCGCGATGACGCCCGAACATTCGAGGCCCGGGGTCTCGGAGACGCCCGGCGGGGGCGGGTAGTGGCCCTGGCGCTGCATCACGTCGGCGCGGTTGACGGCGGAGGCGGCGACGTCCACCAGCACCTCGCCGGGGCCGGGGGAGGGATCGTCCACCTCCGTCCACCGCAGGGCCTCGGGGCCGCCGAACTCGGGGAGCGTGATCGCGTGCATGCCTCGACGGTAACGCGGCGCGGCCGGATTCAGCCGCCGGCGGCCCGCACCGCCTCCGAACGGCCGAGCTCCGCGCCCGCGCCGTCGAGCGCCGCGGCGGCGAACCACTCGTGGCCGGCGCCCACGGCGGCGGCGGTCTCGAACCCGGTGCGCGGCACCTCGGCGACGGCGGCGAGCGCCCCGGCCTCCGCCCCGGCGAGGATCCGCCAGGCCGCCACCTCGGTGGCGCCGTTCCAGCTGGCGTGCACGGTCACCTGGCGGCCGGCCCCGACGGTAGCGGCCACGGCGGGGGCGTCGCCGGGGGTGCCGGTCCACGCGCCCGCGAACGCCCGGTAGCTCTGCCAGGTGTCGGCGATCTTCGCATCCCACACCACGGCGCCGGCGGCGTCGAAGAGGGACGCGTACGGCGCGGCGCCCCAGCCGACGAACACCGCGCCGTCGGGCAGCAGCTCCACGCTGCCCTGCGTGTCGGCATACAGCGGGACGGGGTGGGTGAGGCGCCGCCGCAGCCGCACCGTGCGGGCGGCCTCGTCGACGTCGAGGATCAGCGCGCTCGAGGGCGTGGTGACCGTGCCGGCCGCCGGGGGCGTCGCCATGGCGTTGTCGAACAGCGACAGGGTGCCGTCCGCATGCTGCACGGCGCAGTGCTGCCAGGAGAAGGACGCGTCGGGCGGCACCGCGAAGTCGGAGCGCTTGCCTCCGAGCCGCCACCGCATGGTCCGTCCGTCCCGGGAGATCTTGTAGACGGTGTGGGTGTGGCGGCAGGACACGACGATGTCGCCGTCCGGAGCGATGCGGGCGGAGTTGATGTGCAGGTAGTCGTACGGGTCGCCCTCGGTGCCGTGCGCACCGAGGGCGAAGTACGAGTCGGTGACGGGGATGTCGGCGAGGCTGCGCCACTCCATGAGCACGGCCCCCGTGGCGATGTCCACCTCCTGGACGACGCCCTCGTAGACCCACCCGTCGGCCGCGCCGCCGAGGGGGCTCAGGTCGGCCCGGCGCGTCGAATAGGCGAGCACCAGCATCGTGCCCTCGGGGGTGATCGTCGCCTCGTGCAGGTCGGCCTGCTCGCCTCCGCCCGCGTGCACCTCGGCGACGAGGCTGTAGTGCTCGTCGAGGACGGTGATGCTGCCGTAGCCGTGCGAATACGGGATGCGGCCGTGCCACCACACCAGCACCGGGCGGCCGCGATAGTTTTGCGGGCGCAGGCCGATGTGGAACTCGACGCCGTCGCCGGGGTGGATCCACACCGGCTCGCCGGCGCCGTCGACGATGAGCGGCCCCTGACCCGGCCCCGGCGTCCCCACCTGCTTCGGATCGAGGAACACGTAGCCCGGGGGCGCGGCCGCCGACGGCGTCACCGTCACCGCCGGAGGGGCGAGGTCGGGGCGCGAGACGAAGCGGGGCGGCGCGGCAGGGGAGGCGCTGCCCGAGCCGGATCCCAGCGACCCGAGCGATCCCAGCGACCCGAGGCTGCCCTCCGCCGCCGCCCGGCCGGCCCCGAGCGGCGAGGCCAGGACCGCGCCGCCCGCGGCCGCCGCACGCAGGAAGGCTCGTCGGGTGAGGTGTGCTGCCACAGGGTTCTCCATCTGCCGGGGAGGCGGTGCCGGTCGGCGGTGTGACGCACGCCGCCGACCGCGATCACGATAGGCGATGCGGCGGGGCGCACGGGCGATCCCGGGGGCGAGCCGCGGTGACGATCGGCCCGGGGCGATCGGCCGCGGACGGGACCCGCGGCGTGCCCGGGCACCCGGTAGGCTCTGGGGCGCCGCGGGCGGCCGCAGTGCGCCGGCGGTGGGGAAGCGTGGCAGAGCGGCCGAATGCACTCGCCTTGAAAGCGAGCGTCCTTAACCGGACCGCGGGTTCAAATCCCGCCGCTTCCGCAGTGGGGGTGCGGCGCGATCCGAGCGCCGGCTGGGCTGTCCGAGCGCGGATTCCCGAGGGTTCCGGTGCAGTCGGTGCTCGGATCGAGGCGGCCGGGGGCGGCGGCGGTGGCGCTCAATCCCGGTACCGCACCAGCAGCGGCGCGTGATCGGACAGCCGCCGCTCCGGTGCCGGCTCCTTGTCCACCCACGCCTCCTCGGCGCGCGCCGCGAGCCCCGGCGTCGCCAGCTGGTGGTCCACCCGCCAGCCCACGTCCTTGGTGAACGACTCGCCCGCCCAGCTCCACCACGTGAGCGGGCCGGGGCGGTCGCCGTGCAGCCTGCGCACCACATCGACCAGGCGGCGGGTGCCGAGCAGCGCGTCGAACCATGCGCGGTCCTCGGGCAGGAAGCCGTCCATCCGGCGGGCCGCCCGCCAGCGCGTCACATCGTGCTCGGTGTGCGCGACGTTGAGGTCGCCCACCAGCAGGAACTCGCGGCCCGAGCGCAGCGCCGCCCGCCGGTTGCGGTCCACCTCGCGGGCGAATGCGGCGAAGAACCGCTGCTTGCGGGCGTGCTTCGCGCCGCCGTCGGGCTGCTCGCGCATGGCGCCGGGCCGCTGCAGCGCGGCGGGCAGGCCGCCCTTCGGCAGGTACAGGCAGGCGACGGTGACGGGGCGGTCGGCGAGATCCACCTCGAGGTAGCGCCCGTGCGCGGCGAACTCGCCCAGCCCGCGGGCCCGCGGAGGGTGCGTCGCCCAGCTGCGGACGGCGGCAGGCGCGGTCGTGGTGAGCACGGCGACGCCGTTGCGGCCGGGGATCGCGCCGGAGTCGACGGCGGCCGAGTAGCCGGGGAACGCCCCCACCAGCTCCGGAGGGCACCGCAGCTCCTGCAGGGCGACGACGTCGGGGGAGCGCTCGGCCAGCCAGGCGTCGAAGCCGCGGCGCCGGGCGGCGCGGATGCCGTTGACGTTGAACGAGGCGACGGTGAACGGCACGCGGCCACCCTATCCGCCGGCACGCCTCCGATCCGAGCACCCGCCGGCCGTGCCGAGCACCGTTTCCGCCCGAATCCGCCGGAGACGGTGCTCGGATCGCGGCGGCCCGGCCGGCCCGCCGCTACCCTGGGCCGCGTGAGGGCGAGCGCGCGGGAGTGGACGTATCGGTCGGCGGACGGCATCCACCCGCTGCACGTGTTCCAGTGGGATCCGCCCGCATCGCCCCGCGGCGTGGTCCACATCGTGCACGGCATGGCCGACCGCCTCGCCCGCTACGACGAGCTGGCCGCGCACCTCACCGCCCACGGCTACGCGGTGTGGGGCGCCGACCTGCTCGGCCACGGCCGCACGGCGCTGGGCCCGCGCGAGCTGGGCTTCGTCGCCGACCGCGACGGCTGGGCGCTCGCCTCGCGCGACGTGCTCGCCCTCCGCCGGCGCGGCGCGCGCGAGTTCCCCGGCATCCCCTACTTCCTGCTGGGCCACAGCATGGGCTCGATGCTGGTGCGCCAGTTCCTCGACGACCACCCCGGCGGCGACGATGCCGTCGACGGCGCCGTCCTGTCCGGCACCACCTACATGAACAAGCCGATGGCGGCGGCCGGGATCGCGGTGCTGCGCGCGTCGATGCGGCTGCGCGGCCGCACCGGGCCGCACCAGGTGAGCGCGCTGGTCGAGCGGCTGGGTTCGCGGCTCGGGCGCGGGTTCGAGCCGCAGCGCACGTCCAGCGACTGGCTCAGCCGCGACCGCGCCTACGTCGACGCGAACCTCGCCGATCCCCTGTGCGGCTTCCCGGCCACGCTCTCGCTCTCGCGCGACCTGCTGGTGGGCTGCCGCAACGTGGGCGGAGTGGCGGCGCTGCGGCGGCTGCGCACGCCGGTGCTGTTCGTGTCCGGCTCGGACGACCCGCTGGGCGGCCGGCCCGCGATCCGCCGCATCGTGCACGAGCTGGACGCGGCCGGGCATCCCGACGTCACCGCGCGCGTCTACCCCGGCGGGCGGCACGAGATGTTCGGCGAGATCAACCGGGCCGAGGTGTTCGCCGACGTGGCCTCCTGGCTCGACGCGCACACCGCGCCGGCGGATGCTCAGCGGACGGTGATGCGCCCGCCGGCCGGCGCCGCCACCGGCGAGCGCGCGGCCAGGTAGGCGGAGAGCGCGTCGGTGTCGGTGCCGCTTGTCTGCGGGTCGGTGCCGTGGGTGAAGGCGCTGAAGCCGTCGCCGCCGTCGGCGAGGAACGCGTTGACCGTCACCCGCACCGTGTCGCCCGGTCCCAGCGGCCGGCCGGCGACGGTGATGTCGCGGATGCGCGACCCGCGCGGCGCGTGCGCGTCGATGGTGTAGTGCAATCCGCTGGACGGCTGCAGCATCACGGCGGGGACGGCCGCGTCGTCGTCGCGGAACTGCTGCTCGAGCACCGCGGTGAGCTGCGCCCCGGTGAGCGTCAGGGTGCGCAGCGGGTTGCGGAACGGCTGCGCGGTGAACACGTCGGCGAAGGTGATCTCGCCCGAGGGGAGGTCGGCCCGCAGCCCGCCCGGGTTGGTGAGCGCCACCTGCGCCCCGGCATCGCGGGTGGCCGCGGCCTGCGCATCGGCGACCACCGACCCCAGCGTCGACTCGCCCGTGGGCCCGAAGGCGCGGGTGAGCGGCGCGGCCGCCGTGCCGATGTGGCGGGAGGCCTCGGGGGCGGCAGCGTCCACCGCGCGGTCCACCAGCCGCTGGGCGGCCGCGTCGGGGGTGATGTCGTGACGCACCGGCTGGTTGAAGGTGCCGACGCGGTCGCGCAGCACGTCGCCGGTGGCGGGGTCGAGCGTCACGTCGGCCACCGACACCCCCGTGCCGCCGCGGCCCGCCTGCAGCACCGCGCGGGGGCGGTTGTCGGGGTCGGGGAACGTGCAGGCGAAGGGGCCGTCGGAGCCTCCGGTGAAGATGATGTCGACGGCGGGAGAGGCGTGGTCGATCACCTCGCGGGCCGGGCCGGTGGCGGACGCGCAGCCGTCGGGGGTGTCGGCGGCGACGTGCAGGTCTTCGTGCAGCAGCAGCACGATCGCGTGCACGCCGAGGAACCGGAGCAGGTCGGCCGTGCGGTCGACGGTCTCGAGCGGGTCGGTGACGGTGACGTCGGCGACGCCCGCGGGCGCGACACGGGTGGCCAGGTCGCGCGGGGTGACGGCGATGGTGCCCACCGGCACGGAGCCGACGAAGCCGACGCCGAACGGCAGCGTGGCGGGAAGGCCGTCGGGCAGCGTCAGGTCGGAGCCGATCATGGGGAACGAGGCGCCGGCGAACCCGGGCGTGAACCGGCAGCCGTCGTCCGGATGGCAGCCGCCGAGCTGCAGGCGGCGCAGCTCGGCCATGCCGTGGTCGAGGTCGTGGTTGCCGATGGCGGACGCGGTGAGGTTCTGCGAGTTCAGGAACTCGATGGTGGGTTCGTCGTGGAACAGGGCCGATTCGAAGGGCGTGTCGCCCACGTTGTCGCCGGTGGAGAACAGCAGCGACGCGGGCGCGGCGCCGCGCAGCTGGCCGAGGTAGGCGGCGAGGTAGGCGGCGCCGCCGGTGTCGCCGGGCGGGCGCAGGTTGCCGCCGAAGCCGTTGATCGCCATGAGCCGCACCTGCACGCCGCCCGCGGCCGGCGGGGCCACGTTGCCGGGCGCGTGCGCCGGCGCGGCCTGGGCGGCGGGCGCGAGGACCCCGGTGTCGGCGGCGAGGCCGAGCGCGCACGCGCCCGCGGCGGCGCGTCGCCACCGCCTGCCTGCTGCCGTCACAGTGCTCCTCGCCGTCGGGTGCGTGCTCGCGCCGGCCGCGCACGGCCCGCGCGCGATCGTGCCGCGTGCTGCGGGTGCCCGGCCCGTGCCCGCCTGGACGGCGCCGGCCCCTCGGCCACAATGCCGGGTCCAGGTCACGAACCGGTCACCGATGGTAGGCGCCTGGAATACGTTTCGGTATCGGTTCCGGCGGTCGGCGGGACCGGGACGCTGCTGGAGGATCCGCCGTGCCTGCGGGCGAGCCGGCCCGGGCGCGGGTCTGGGGCCGTCCGGCTGGGGTCAGCCGGCCTGGGCGCGGGTCAGCACCGCCTGGGCCTCGGGGCCGGCCGCGAAGGCGAGGAAGCGGTCGTTCTCGTCGGGGTCGCCGACGGTGATGCGCACGCCGTCGTCGCCGTAGGGGCGGATGATGACCTTCGCGTCGGCGCTGCGGTCGGCGTACTCGGCCGACAGCGGGCCCAGCGGCAGCCACAGGAAGTTCGCGGCGCTCGGGGTCACCGCGTAGCCGGCGGCGGTGAGGGCGGCGGCCATGCGCTCGCGCTCGGCCACCACGGCGCCGGTGCGGGCGAGCAGCTCGGCGCGGGCGTCGAGGCAGGCCAGGGCGGCGGCCTGCGCGAGAGCCGAGACGCTGAACGGCACGTACACCTTGCGCAGCGCGGCGATGAGGCGCCGGTCGCCGATCGCGTAGCCCACGCGCACCCCCGCGAGCCCGTACGCCTTGGAGAAGGTGCGCAGTACCACCACGTTGGGGTGGCGGCGGGCCAGCTCGACGCCGTCGGGCACCGCGTCGTCGCCGGGGCCGGGCGCATCGGTGCGGCCGTGGCCGGGGCGCGCGTACTCGATGTAGGCCTCGTCGAGCGCGACGATCACGTGCGGCGGCACCTGCGCCAGGAACTCCTCGAGGGCCCGCGCGCCCACGAACGTGCCGGTGGGGTTGTTGGGGTTGCACACGAAGATCACCCGCGTGCGGTCGGTGACGGCGGCGGCCATGGCGGGCAGGTCGTGCGAGCCGTCCGCGTCCAGCGGCACGCGCACCGGGGTGGCCAGGGCGACCTGCGCGACGATCGGGTACGCCTCGAACGAGCGCCACGCGAACAGCACCTCGTCGCCGGCCTCGCACGTGGCCTGCACCAGCTGCTGGCACAGGCTCACCGAACCGCACCCCACGGCGACGTTCTCCGGCGCCACCCCGGCAGCCTCGGCCAGGCGGGCGGTGAGCTCGGCGGCGCCGCTGTCGGGGTAGCGGTGGGCGGACTCGGCGGCGCGCGCGATCGCGGCGGCCACGGACGGCAGCGGGCCCTGCGTCGTCTCGTTGCTGGCGAGCTTGACGGCGCCGGGGACCGTGCGCCCGGGCACATAGGCGGGCAGCGCGTCGAGGTCGCGGCGGGTACGGGGCGGCACCGGTTCAGTCACCGCTCCAGTATGGCGGCCGGGCGCCCCCGGGCCGTCGGCGGTGGCTGCCGGTGGGGTGCGTGTGGCGCGTGACCAGCCGTTTTGCGATCCGTCAGGGCGCTGTGTAGTCTTTCTCGACGGTGGCTCGGAAGAGCCTCAGGAGGCGTGCCAGAGCGGCCGAATGGGACTCACTGCTAATGAGTTGTCC
>CAZDSL010000012.1:0-3862 GCA_964507655.1 uncultured Mycobacteriaceae bacterium
GCGTAGAACGCAGGGCCGCCCGGGCGCGTGAACCCGGGCGGCGCCCCCCGCCCCCGATGGTGCGAGAATCGGATGCTGTGATGAGCGACGAGCAGGCGGCAGAGGGCACGGCGGGCACGGCGGGGGACCGGGGGCGGGCGCTGCCCGTCGCGGCGGACATCGACGCCGCCGCCGCCCGCATCGCCGACGTCGTCGTGCAGACGCCCCTGCAGTACTGCGAGCGGCTCTCGGAGGCCACCGGCGCGCTCGTGTACCTCAAGCGCGAAGACCTGCAGGGCGTGCGCTCCTACAAGATCCGCGGCGCCTTCAACCTCATGGTGCAGCTCAGCCGCGCCGAGCGCGCGGCGGGAGTCGTGACGGCCAGCGCCGGCAACCACGCCCAGGGCGTCGCCTACGCGTGCCGCACCCTCGGCATCCACGGCCGCATCTACGTGCCCACCAACACGCCCAAGCAGAAGCGCGACCGCATCCGCGCCCACGGCGGCGAGTACGTCGAACTCGTCGTCACCGGCACCGGCTACGACGCCGCGTCGGCGGCGGCCACGGAGGACGCCGCGCGCACGGGCGCCACGATCGTGCCGCCGTTCGACGACCCGCGCACCGTCGCCGGGCAGGGCACCGTGGCCGCCGAGATCGTCGCGCAGCTGGGCCAGGCGCCCGGCACCGTGGTGGTGCCGGTGGGCGGCGGCGGGCTCATGGCCGGCATGGTCACGTACCTGCACGAGCGCGCCCCGCAGGTGTGCGTGGTGGGCGTGGAGCCGGCCGGCGCCGCGTCGATGACGGAGGCGCTGGCCGCGGGCGGCCCGGTGACGCTCTCGGAGGTGAACCCCTTCGTCGACGGGGCCGCGGTGCGGCGCGTGGGCGACCTGCCCTACGAGGTGCTCATGGCGGCCGGGGCGCACGTGGTGACGCACGCGTCGCTGCCGATGGTCTCGGCCACGCTCCCGCGCCGCGACGGCGGCGGCATCGCCATGCTGCAGGTGGACGAGGGCGCGGTGTGCACCGCCATGCTCGACCTCTACCAGACTGAGGGCGTCATCGCCGAGCCCGCCGGCGCCCTGGCGGTGACGGGCCTCGACCAGATGCGCGTGGAGCCCGGTTCGACGGTGGTGTGCGTGATCAGCGGCGGCAACAACGACGTGTCCCGATACGGCGAGATCCTCGAGCGCTCGCTGGTGCACCTGGGCCTCAAGCACTACTTCCTCGTGGACTTCCCGCAGGAGCCGGGAGCGCTGCGGCGTTTCCTCGACGACGTGCTCGGGCCCGACGACGACATCACCCTGTTCGAGTACGTCAAGCGCAACAACCGCGAGACCGGCGAGGCGCTGGTGGGCGTCGAGCTGGGCGCCCGCGAAGACCTCGCCGCGCTGCTCGCGCGCATGGAGGCCTCGCCGATGCAGGTCGACCGCCTGGTGCCCGGATCGCCGGCGTACCGCTACCTGACGTAGCCGGTCAGCGCGCGCGGGTCGAGCCGCGCACGGCCAGCTCCACCGGCAGCCGCAGCGATTCCGGCGGTGCGCCGGCGCGCGCGCCGACCGCCTCGAGCAGCAGGCGCACGCTCTCGGCCCCGATGCGGCGCGCCGGTGTGACGACGGTGGTCAGCGGCACCGGCAGCTGCGCGGCGACGGGGATGTCGTTGTAGCCCACCAGGCCGAGGTCGTCGGGGACGCGCAGGCCCAGGTCGCGGGCGACCCCGAGCACGCCGATCGCGATGGAATCGCTCACCGCGAAGACGGCGTCCGGGCGGTCGGGCCCCGCGAGCAGCCGGTGCGCGGCCGCCACGCCGCCGTCCACGTCGAAGCCGGCGTGCGCGATGCGTGCCGGCGGCACCGGGATGCCCGCCGCGGCGGCGGCCTCGGTGAAGCCCGCGAGCCGGTCGCGCCCGGTGGTGGCGTGGGCGGGGCCGCCGATGACGCCCGGCCGGCGATAGCCGCACTCGGCCAGGTGGCGCCCGGCGAGGACGCCGCCGAGGTGGTCGTCGCCGGTGACGGACGGCAGGCCGGCGTCGGCGTGCCGGTTGACGGCGACGGCGGGCACGGTCAGGCCCAGCGTGGCGATGAACCCGCGTGCCGGGCTGTGCAGGCTGCTGAGCAGGAGGCCGTCGACCTGCCGGCCGGCGAGCAGGTCGATGGCGCGGTGCTGCGCCTCGGGGGTGTCGGGCGGGCTGGAGAGCAGCACCGAATACCCGGCCTCGCGCGCCGCCTCCTCCACGCCCTCGTAGATGGTGGCGACGACGCCGTCGGTGAGCCGCGGCATGACGGCGCCGAGCGTGGTGGTGCGCCGGGTGCGCAGGCTGGCGGCCCACAGGTTGGGTCGGTAACCGAGCTCGGCGGCGACGGCCCGGATCCGCAGGGCCGACGCCGACCAGCCGTCGACGGGCTCGTCCTGCCGCAGCACGCGGGACACGGTGGACACGTGCACCTGCGCGCGCTCGGCGATCTCGCGCAGCGTGGGCGGGCGTCCGTCCGGGCGCGGCGCCGGTGGGCCGGTCATCGGGTCCGCCTCTCTGGTCGGGGGCAGTGCCGGGCCGCGTCGGGGCCCGGCGGGGGTGTTGACGGCCGGTGTGGCCTTCGCTACAGTCACATCACATCACGAATGCAAACGTTTGCGCAATGGTTTGCACCGGCAGGCGGGACCAGGCCCCGCCGCACCGGGCCGGCCGCGCACGCACGATCCAGGAGCACCCCATGGCCGACACGCGCACCGTCACCGAGCTCTTCGCGCTCGACACCCTGCTCAGCGAGGATGAGATCGCCATCCGCGACGCCGTCCGCGGCTTCGCCGCCAAGCGCATCCGCCCGCACATCGCGCAGTGGTTCGAGGAGGCGCGCATCCCGGCGCGTGAGCTCGCCGAGGAGCTGGGCTCGCTGGGCGTGCTGGGGATGCACCTCGACGGGTACGGCTGCGCGGGGATGAACTCCGTGTCGTACGGCCTGGCGTGCCTCGAACTCGAGGCGGTGGATTCGGGGATCCGCTCGCTGGTGTCGGTGCAGGGCTCGCTGGCGATGTTCGCGATCCACCACTGGGGCAGCGAGGAGCAGAAGCAGGAGTGGCTGCCCCGCATGGCGGCCGGGCGGGCGCTGGGCTGCTTCGGCCTCACCGAGCCCGACTTCGGCTCCGATCCGGGCGGCATGCGCACCACGGCCCGCCGCGACGGCGACGACTGGGTGCTCAACGGGGCCAAGATGTGGATCACCAACGGCTCGGTGGCCGACGTCGCGGTGGTGTGGGCCAAAACCGACCTGGAGGAGGGGGCCCGCGGCATCCGCGGCTTCGTCGTGCCCACCGGCACGCCCGGCTTCTCCGCGCCGGAGATCACGGCCAAGATGTCGCTGCGCGCGTCGGTGACCTCCGAGCTGGTGCTCCAGGACGTGCGGCTGCCCGGCTCGGCCATGCTGCCCGAGGCGCGCGGGCTGCGCGGGCCGCTGAGCTGCCTCAACGAGGCGCGCTTCGGCATCATCTTCGGCGCGATCGGCGCCGCCCGCGACTGCCTCGAGACGGCCGTCGAGTACGCGTCCACCCGCATGGTGTTCGACAAGCCGCTGGCCGCCTACCAGCTCACCCAGGCCAAGCTGGCCGACATGGCCCTCGAGGTGGGCAAGGGCCACCTGCTGGCCTATCAGCTGGGCCGGCGCAAAGACGCGGGCGAGGTGGAGCCGGCGCAGGTGAGCCTGGGCAAGCTCAACAACTGCCGCGAGGCCATCGCCGTGGCCCGCCAGTGCCGCACGATCCTCGCCGCCAACGGCATCACGCTGGAATACCCGGTGATCCGGCACGCCAACAACCTCGAGTCGGTGCTCACCTACGAGGGCACGTCCGAGGTCCACCAGCTCACCATCGGCCGCGCGCTCACCGGCGAGGG
>CAZDSL010000012.1:3962-21368 GCA_964507655.1 uncultured Mycobacteriaceae bacterium
GTGGCCGCCGACGGCGCGCTGGGCGGGCTGCTCATCGCCGACTTCGGACGGGTGCTCGCCGGCCCCTACGCCACCATGCTGCTCGCCGACCTCGGCGCGCGGGTGGTGAAGGTGGAGCGGCCCGGCACGGGCGACGACACCCGCGCGTGGGGGCCGCCGTTCGCGGGCGGGCAGTCGACGTACTTCCAGTCGGTCAACCGCAACAAGGATTCGGTGGCGCTGGACCTGCGCACCCCCGACGGCCTCGCCGCGGCGCGCGACCTGGCCTCGCGGGCCGATGTGGTGGTGGAGAACATGCTGCCGGGCACGATGGCGCGCATGGGGCTGGGTTACGCCGACGTCGCCGCCGTCAACCCGTCGGTGGTGTACTGCTCGATCAGCGGCTTCGGCGGCCGCAACCCGCTGCCCGGCTACGACCTGCTGGTGCAGGCCGTCGGCGGGCTCATGAGCATCACCGGCCCCGGACCGGGCTCGCCGGCCAAGGTGGGCGTGGCGGTGGTCGACATCATCACCGGCCTGCACGCCGCCGTGGGGATCCTCGCCGCGCTGCGGCACCGCGACCGCACGGGGGAGGGGCAGCGGGTGGAGGTGAACCTGCTCTCGTCGCTGCTCTCCGCCCTGGCCAACCAGGCCTCGGCGTACGTGGCGGCCGGGGTGGTGCCGCAGGCCATGGGCACGCGGCACCCCAGCATCGCGCCGTATGAGATGCTGCCGACGGCCGACCGCGAACTGGTGCTGGCGGTGGGCAACGACGGCCAGTTCCGCGCGCTGGCCCGCGAGCTCGGCGCGCCCGCGCTGGGCGCGGATCCGCGCTTCGCCGCCAACGCCGACAGGGTGGCGCACCGCGAGGAGCTCGCCGCCGAACTCACCGCGCTGCTGGCCGCCGACACGGCCGACAGGTGGTTCCGCCGGCTCACGGCGGCGGGGGTGCCGTGCGGGCCGGTGAACGACCTCGCCGACGCGTTCGCGCTGGCAGAGCGGCTGGGCCTCGAGCCCGTGGTGGCGATCGACGATCCGCGACGCGCGGCGCCGGTGCGCCAGGTGGCCCACCCGATCCGGCTCTCGGCCACGCCGGCGCGTTACCGGTCGGCGCCGCCGGAGCTGGGCGAGGCGCCGCCCGGCTGACCGCCGAGCAGGCGCGCCACCACCTGCGCGTGCAGGGCCGGGTCGGGGGCGGGGAGGTCGAGCAGGGCCGCCAGGAAGATGCCGTCGCCGACGAGCCGGACGATCTCGGCCTGCACCGGGTCGTCGAACTCGCGCTGCAGCCCCGCGTCCCACCCGCGCAGCACCTCGGTGACCGCCGCCTGCACCTCGTCGTGGCGGCCGTCGAGGCTGCGCAGCGCGGCGATCGCCGACTGGTACAGGGGCTTGTCGGTGAACGTGTCCTCGTCGAGGGCCTGCAGATAGAACTCGGCCACCGTGCTGCCGCCGGCGACGGCGCCCTCGAGCTGCGCGTCCGACCGCGCGCCGAGCCGGCGCACCATCGCGGCCAGCATGGCCTCCTTGCTGGGGAAGTGGTAGAGCAGCCCGCCCTTGGAGACGCCGGCCGCCGCCGCCACCGCCGCGAGCGTGGCGGCGGCGAAGCCGCGCTCGAGCAGCATCCGCTCGAGCGCGTCGAGGATCCTGTCCCGGGTGGAGGGGGCGGGCGGCGGTTCCGGTGCGGTCGGCATGACCCCAGGCTACCCGCGCACTGTACCGTCCGGACGGTTGGCTGCTAGCCTCTATACCGTCCAGACGGTGCAGTTGCGGCGGGGTCCCCCGCAGCGCTGCGGTGAGGCGGGCCGCGGGCCCGGGGAAGGGGCGGGCGCGATGACGGCCGCGGTGGCGACAGGGGCGGTGGCGACGAGGGGACCGGCCCCGGCCCGTGCGACGGTGCGCGATTGGCTGGGCCTTGTGGTGCTGTGCGGCGCGGTGCTGGTGATCGCCATCGACGCCACCGTGCTCGACCTCGCGGTGCCCTCGATCTCGGAGCACCTGGCGCCCTCCACCACGCAGCTGCTGTGGATCATCGACGTGTACTCGTTCGTGCTCGCGGCGTTGCTGGTGACGATGGGCTCGCTCGCCGACCGCGTGGGCCGGCGGCGGCTGCTCACCATCGGCGTGGCGGGGTTCGCCGCCGCGTCGCTGCTCGCGGCCTTCTCGGTGACGCCGGCCATGCTCATCGCCGCGCGCGTGGCGCAGGGCGTGTTCGGCGCGACGCTCATGCCCTCCACGCTGGGCATCATCCGCACCACGTTCGCGGACCCGCGCCAGCGGGCGACGGCGATCGGCGTGTGGGGCGCCATGTGGGGAGGCGGCGCGGCGGGCGGGCCGCTGGTGGCCGGCTGGCTGCTGGAGCACTTCTGGTGGGGCTCGGTGTTCCTGGTGGCGGTGCCGGTGCTGGCGGCGATGCTCGTGGCGATCCCGCTGGTGCTGCGCGAATCGCGCGATCCGGACCCGGGCCGCTTCGACCTGCCGGGCGTGGCGCTGTCGATCGGGGCGATGCTGCCGCTGGTGTACGCGCTCAAGGACGTCGCGGCGCACGGTCCGCACGTGCGCGCCGCGGTGGCGGCGGCGGTGGGGCTGGGATGCGGCTGGGCGTTCGTCGCGCGGCAGCGGCGCGCGGCCCACCCGATGATCGACGTGCGGCTGTTCGCGCGCCCGGAGTTCTCCACCGCGATCCTCACCAACCTCCTGTCGGTGTTCGGGCTGGCCGGCGTGCTGTTCTTCGGCACCCAGTACCTGCAGATGGTGCTGGGGTATCCGCCGCTCACCGCGGGGCTGCTCGCGGCCCCGGGCACGGCGGCCAGCATGGCGGCGGCCCTGGCTGCGGGGTGGGCGGCGCGGCGGCTCGGGGTCCGCGCGGCCCTGGCCGGATCGATCCTGTTCGCCGCGGCCGGCGCGGCGATGCTGCTGGGGCTCGGGGTGGACGGCCGGGCCGCGGTGTTCGTGGTGGGCTTCGTCGTGGTGGGCCTCGGCAGCGGGCTGGGGCTCACGCTCACCTCGGCCGTGGTGGTGGACGTGGTGGAGCCCGAGCGCGCGGGCGCCGCCTCGGGCATCTCCGAGACGTCGTACGAGTTCGGCGTGGCGGCGGGGGTCGCGGTGCTGGGCAGCGTGGTCATGGGCGTCTACCGCGCGGGGGTCGACGTGGCGGGGCTCGCCGCCGACCAGGCGCAGGCGGTGCGCGATACGCTCGGCGGCGCCGTAGCGACGGCGGAGGCGGTGGGCGGGCCCGCCGGCGAGGCGCTGCTGGACTCGGCGCGGCAGGCCTTCGTCGGCGGCATGCACGTAGCGGCCGCGGCCACGGCGGTGCTGCTGTCGGCGGCCGGCGCGGCGGTGCTGGTCCTGCTCCGCGGGCACGGTAATTCGAACGATTGAATAGCGGTTTCGCGGCGCGTATCGTCAAAACGCACGGCATGTGCCGCGCATCACGATCACGGGCGGACTCCACTGAGAGGTGATGGGCCATGAGAACGGGATGGGCGAGACGGATGGCCGTCGGGGCGTGCTGCCTCGTCGCGGCGGTGGGCGTGCTCGGCGCATGCGGCAACGACACGGACTCGGGATCGTCGGGGGCCACGACCGCCACCGGCGCGACACAGGCGGCCGGCGGGGAGGCGGGCACGGTGGATGCCGCGTCGCTGCCGGTCTACGCGATCGTCGCCGACGCCACCACGGCGCAGGGGGCGATGTCCTACACCCTGCCCGGCGGCGACGCGCCCGCCGGCACGGTGAAGGTGACGCTGCGCAACGACGACACGATGATGGCGCACCAGGCCCAGCTGATGAAGCTGCACCCCGGCGTCACCCCGGAGCAGTTCACCTCGGCCCTGCAGGGGCCCGCGGGGATCGGCGGGGTGGTGCAGATGGCCGACTTCGCCGGCGGCCCCAACGCCGTCGAACCGGGCGCCACGTCCACGGCGATCGTGCAGCTGGACCCGTCCGCCACCTACATGGTGCTCTGCCAGCTGCCCGGACCCGGCGGCAAGCCGCACTACGCGCTGGGCATGATCGGCCACTTCTCGACGTCCGCGACGGCGCAGGAGCAGGGCTGGCCTCAGGCCGGGGCCACCGTGACGATGTCCGACTTCCGCTTCGCCGAGCCGTCGTCGATCGACTGGGACAAGCCGATCGCCGTGGTCAACGACGGCGACCAGCCGCACGAGATGGCGGTGCTGGCGCCGGCCGAGGGCAAGACGATGGACGACGTGCGCGCCGCGCTCACGGCGCCGGAGGGCGGGCAGGCGGGCCCGCCGCCGTACGCGGTGTACGGCGGGGTCGCCGCGGCCGCGCCCGGGCAGACGCAGCAGACCACGCTCGACCTCGACCCGGGCGACTACCTGCTGGTCTGCTTCGTGGTCGATCCGGCCAGCGGCAAGCCGCACTACATGCTGGGCATGGAGCAGCCGATCACGGTGAAGTGACGACCGGGAGGGCGCGGGGCCCGCGGGCCGCACGATCGCGGCGCGCGGGCCCCGCCCGTCCGGCTCAGCGGTTGAGGTTGCCGAAGTCCACGGGCACCTCGACGCCGGTGAGGTACTTGGCCTCGTCGGAGCACACCCACGCGACGACGGCGGCGATCTCCTCGGGCTGGGCGATGGCGTACGGCAGCGTGTTCATGTAGATCGGCGCCAGCGTGTGCGCGTACCGCTCGAACAGCGGCTGCATGTCCTGGGCCATGTTCATGCCCGTGTCGACGCCCGCCGGGTGCACGGTGTTCACGCGGATCTTGTGCTCGCCCAGCTCGTTGGCCATCGTCTTGGCCATGCCGGTGATGGCGAACTTGGTCGCGGTGTAGTGCGCGGTGAACGGCGTGCCCTTGAGGCCCGAGACGGAGCTGGTGAACAGGATCGCGCCGCCCTCGCCCTGCTCGATGAGGTAGGGGATGGCGGCCTTGGCGGTGTTGAAGGTGCCGGTGAGGTTGACGTCGATCGTCTCCTGCCAGTCCTCCGCCGAGATCTCCCACGACAGCCGGCCGGAGCAGATCCCGGCGTTGGCGATCACCACGTCGAGCCGGCCGAAGGTGTCGGTGCCGGCCTTGAGCGCGGCGGAGAGCCCGTCGAAGTCGCGCGTGTCGGCCACGGTGGCGACGATCTTGCCGCCGGCCTCCTCGACCAGGCGCACCGTCTCGTCCAGGTCCTCGCGGGTGGAGCCCGGGTACGGGGTGGACGCGAACTCGGCGCAGATGTCGACGGCGATGATGTCGGCGCCCTCGCTTGCGAAGCGCACCGCCTCGGCCCGGCCCTGGCCCCGCGCCGCACCGGTGATGAACGCGACCTTGCCCGCGTAACGTCCCTGGTTGTCCGTCATTTCTCCGCCTTTCCGCGGCCCCCTCGGGTGCCTATCGGTCGATAGTGTGATTCGGGGCCGACGCTACCGACGCGGACGGCCGGCGCACACTCCGGCGTCCCACTCGGGTGAGACGGGGGTCACCGGAGGGTGCCGGCCGCGGCCGCGCACGCTCAGTACAGGACGCGCTCGTGCTTGTCCCGGTCGAACTCGGGCAG
This sequence comes from uncultured Mycobacteriaceae bacterium, assembly GCA_964507655.1. Lineage (GTDB taxonomy): Bacteria > Actinomycetota > Actinomycetes > Mycobacteriales > Mycobacteriaceae > Tomitella. The sequence continues at coordinate 9,449 of CAZDSL010000012.1, forward strand.
CGGTGCGCCCGCCCGCAGGCGCTGCGCCAGCGCCGGATCGGCCAGGTGCAGCCGTCCCACCGCGATGAGGTCGAACTCGTCGGCCGCGAGCCGCCGGTGCAGCTCGTCGCGGTTGTCCTCGGCGGGAATGGTGCCGGCGCCGCGGCCCTCGCGCAGGGTCTTGCCCAGGCCGACGCTGCCCACGGCCATGGTGCGCGCGCCGGTGAGCTTCTTGGCCCAGCCGGCCAGCGACAGGCCGCTGCCCTCGAAGGCGGGGGCGTCGAAGCGGCGGATCGACGCGTCGAGCACGTCCACGCCCGCCTCCACGAGCGCGCCGAGCAGCACGCCCAGCTCCTCGGGCGTCTCGGCGATCCGGGCCTTGTAGTCCTGCTGCTTGTGCTGCGAGAACCGGTAGAAGATGGGCAGCTCGTCGCCGATCTCGGCGCGGATCGCCGCCACCACGGCCGCGGGGAAGGCGGCGCGGGCGCGCAGGCTGCCGCCCCAGTCGTCGGTGCGCCGGTTGGTGTCGGCCCACATGAACGCGTCGAGCAGGTAGCCGTGGCCGCCGTGGATGGCGATGCCGTCGAAGCCGGCGTCCACCGCGTGGCGCGCGGAGCGCACGTAGGCGGCGAGCACGTCCTCGATGTCCTGGTCGGTCATCGGCTCGGTGGCCGGCGAGTAGCGGGCGACGAGCTTCTCGGGGTACGAGGTGACGCCGGGGGTGCCCCACAGGCCCGACGGGCGCATCGGCTTGATCGACGGGTCGGGGCGCCCCATGGCACCCCACAGGGGGCCGACGTGCCAGAGCTGCGGGACGATCTTGCCGCCCTCGGCGTGCACGGCGTCGACCACCGCGCGCCAGCCGGCCAGGGCCGCGTCGCCGTGCATGTGCGGCACCGAGGGGTTCTCGACGGCGGCGGGGTGGTCGATGGCCACGCCCTCGGTGATGAGCAGGCCGGTGCCGCCGGCGGCACGCTTGCGGTAGTACTCCGCCACGTCGGCACCGGGCACGCCGTCCGGCGAGAACGAGCGCGTCATGGGCGACATGACCAGGCGGTTGTCCAGCTCCAGCGAGCGGACGGAGAGTGGGCGGAAGACGGGATCGGCGGTCATGCGCGGTCCTCCCCGAACAGGTCGGCGCCGGGGCCGTGGGTGAGCGTGCCGTCGGCGCCGGGCACGCCCAGGGACAGCAGGCGCTGCGCCTCGGGCCGCCCGTCGAGCACGCGGCTGGTGCGGCGGGTGCACTTCCACACGCCGCCTGAGCGGGCGAGCTCCCAGCGGTTGGCGGTGGCGCGCAGCACGGTGAACGACGACTTGTCGCGGCGGGCCAGGATCAGCAGCGACTTGCAGGTGGCCACGGCCGTGTCGCCGTCGACGAGCACGTTGCCCGGCTCGAGGACGTGCGCGCAGCCGTTGGCGATGAGGCCCTGGTGGCTGTCGCCCCGGACCATCGCCGCGATCTCGGCGTGGCCGCGCATGATGCCGGTGTCGACGTCGTAGACGCCGTCCTCGGTCCACACCCGCGCCACGGCCTCCTCGCTGCCCGAGTCGATCGCCGGGCCGTAGGAGGTCATGAGGTCGAAGATGGCCTGGCGGTCCTCGAGATACGCCACGCGGGCGGAGAGTTCGCGGACCAGTGCCGCCGTGTCGCTGTCGGTCATGCCCTCCAGTTCGCCACGCGCGCGCGGGGCGATGGCGCGTCCGTCCCGGCCACCGGGAGGCCGACCCCGCCCGCGGGGCCACCGCTAGGGTCGTCGCTGTGGTGGAAGAGCATGCGGTATCCGGCCCCGCGCTGACGGCCGCGGAGGTCGCCGGCATCGACGCGCAGCACATCTGGCACCCCTACGGGGGCTTCCCGCCGCCGGCGGAGCCGCTGGTGGTGGAGAGCGCCGAGGGGACGCGGCTGCGGCTGGCCGACGGGCGCGAGCTGGTGGACGGGATGAGCTCGTGGTGGGCGGCGATCCACGGGTACCGGCATCCGGTGCTCGACGCGGCCCTCGCCGAGCAGGCGGGCCGCATGAGCCACGTCATGTTCGGCGGCCTCACCCACGAGCCCGCCGCGCGGCTGGCGCGGCTGCTCACCGACCTCACTCCCGACGGGCTCGAGAAGGTGTTCTTCGCCGACTCGGGCTCGGTGTCGGTGGAGGTCGCGATCAAGATGGCGCTGCAGTACTGGCGGGCCAAGGGGCGGCCCGGCAAGCATCGGCTGCTCACGTGGCGCGGCGGGTACCACGGCGACACCACCGGCGCGATGAGCGTGTGCGACCCGGAGGGCGGCATGCACGCGCTGTGGACCGACGTGCTGCCGCGGCAGGTCTTCGCGCCGGCCCCGCCGCGCGGGTTCGACCCCGAGTACGTGCTGAGCCTCGAGCTGCTGCTGTCGTCGCACGCCGACGAGACGGCGGCGGTGATCGTCGAGCCGGTGGTGCAGGGCGCGGGCGGCATGCGCTTCCACGACCCCCGCTACCTGCAGGCGCTGCGCGACGCGTGCGACCGCAACGGCGTGCTGCTCATCTTCGACGAGATCGCCACCGGATTCGGCCGCACCGGGGCCATGTTCGCGGCCGACCACGCCGACGTGCGCCCCGACATCATGTGCGTGGGCAAGGCGCTCACCGGGGGATACCTGACGCTGGCCGCGACGCTGTGCACCGGCGAGGTGGCGCGCGCGATCAGCGGCGGCGAGGCCGGCGGGCTGATGCACGGCCCCACCTTCATGGCCAACCCCTTGGCCTGCGCGGTGGGGGCGGCATCGGTGGAGCTGTTGCTCTCGCGCGACTGGGAGGCGGAGGTGGCCGGGCTCGAGGCCGGGCTCGAGGAGGGGCTGGCGCCGGCCCGCGCCCTGCCGAACGTGCTCGACGTGCGGGTGCTCGGCGGCATCGGCGTGATCGAGCTCGACGCGCCGGTGGACATGCGCACGGCCACGGACGCGGCGACGTCGGCGGGCGCGTGGCTGCGCCCGTTCCGCACGCTCATCTATGCGATGCCGCCGTACATCAGCAGTGGCGACGACCTGGCGGTGATCACCGGGGCCATGGTGGCCGCCGCGGCGAGCCAGGCCTGAGGCCTGCGGCAGGGGCGCGGAGAAGCCCTGGCCAGCGCAGTACTTGAACGGAGTTCAGTCCCCCCGTCTTGAACGGCGTTCAAGTGGCGTAGTCTCGCGGGCATGTCCGCACCCGCGCATCCCCGCACCGCCGCCCCCGGCCGTCCGGCCGCGTCGCACGCGCCGGCCTGGCTGGCCGGGCTCGCCGCCGACCGGACGGCCACCGGCCTGCACCGCGAACTCGCGCCGCGCGCCGCGGGCGCCGCGGTGCTCGACCTGGCATCCAACGACTACCTGGGGCTGAGCCGGCACCCGGAGGTGGTGGCCGCCGGGCGGCGGGCGCTGCGCGACTGGGGTGCCGGGGCCACCGGTTCGCGGCTGGTCACCGGCAGCACGGAGGCGCACCACGCGCTGGAGCACGAGCTCGCGGCGTTCACCGGGGCGGCCTCGGGGCTGGTGTTCTCCTCCGGCTACACGGCCAACCTCGGGGCGGTGACGGCGCTCGCCGGCCGCGGCGGGCTCATCGTCTCCGACGCCGGATGCCACGCCTCGCTGGTGGACGCCTGCCGGCTCTCGCGGGCGCGGGTGGTCGTCACGCCGCATGCCGACCCGGACGCCGTCGACCGGGCCCTCGCCGGCCGCGCCGAGGAGCGCGCACTGGTGCTCACCGACGCGGTCTTCAGCGCCGACGGCGACCTGGCCCCGCTGAGGGAGCTGCACGCCGTATGCCGGTCGCGGGGCGCGATGCTGCTGGTGGACGAGGCGCACGGGCTGGGTGTGCGCGGCGACGGCGGCCGGGGGCTGGCGCACGAGGCCGGGCTGGCCGGTGCGCCCGACGTCGTGGTCACGGCCACGCTGTCGAAGGCGCTGGGCGGGCAGGGCGGGGCGGTGCTGGCCGATCCGCTGGTGCGTGCGCACCTCATCGACACGGCCCGGCCGTTCATCTTCGACACCGGTCTGGCTCCGGCGTCGGTGGAGTCGGCTCGCGCGGCGCTGAGGGTGCTGCGCCGCGAGCCGGGGCGGGCCGCGGCGGTGCTGGACCGGGCTCGGGGGATCGCCGGCATCGTGGGCGCGCCGCCGCCCGAGTCGGCCGTGGTGGCGCTGGTGCTGGGCGACCCGCACCGGGCCGTCGCCGCGGCCCGCTGGTGCGCGGCAAGGGGGGTGCGGGCCGGGTGTTTCCGCCCGCCGTCGGTGCCGGAGGGCACGGCGCGGCTGCGGCTGACCGCCCGCGCCGACCTCACCGAGGCCGACATGGCGACGGCGCGCGCGGTGCTCGGCGCCGTGGCGTCGGGCGCGTGGGAGCGGGAGCCGGGCGCGTGAGCGTGCACGTGGTCACCGGCACGTCCACGGGGGTCGGCAAGACGGTGGTCACCGCGGCGCTGGCCGCGGCGCTCGGCGGCGGCGGCGGCCCGGCCGGGCGGGTGGCCGTGTGCAAGCCGGCGCAGACGGGGCTGGCGGCGGGCGAGCCGGGCGACCTGGCCGAGGTGGTGCGGCTGTCGGGTCCGGTGACGGCGGTGGAGTTGGCGCGCTACCCCGAACCGCTCGCCCCCGACACCGCCGCGCGCCGGGCGGGGTTGCCGATGCTCAGGTGCGCGCAGGTGGTCGATGCGGTGCGCGGGCTCGCGGCGACGCACCGCCACGTGCTGGTGGAGGGCGCCGGGGGAGTGCTGGTGCGGCTGGGGCGGGGCGGCTTCACGATCGCCGACGTGGCCGCGGGCCTGGATGCGGCGGGCGTGGAGGTCTCGGCCGTCGTCGTGGTCGACCCGGCGCTGGGGGCGCTCAACCACGCGGCGCTGACGGTGCGGGCGCTCGAGGCGGCGGGCGTACGGTGCGCGGGGCTCGTGATCGGTGCGTGGCCGCGCGAGCCCGATCTGGCCATGCGCTGCAACCTCGACGACCTCCCCGCCGTCACGGGGCTGCCGGTGCTGGGCCGGATCCCGGCGGGCGCGGGGCGGCTGGGCCGGGGCGGGTTCACGGCGGCGGCGCGCGAATGGCTGCCCGGGCCGGCGGCGGCCTAGCCCGGCGGGTCGTCCACCCAGCCGGTGCCGGCGGGCTCGACCAGGGCGCGGCCGCCGGTGCGTGCGGCGACGGTGTCGGCGAACCCGGCCGCCCGCGCGGCGGGCACCGCCACGGTGAGGGCGGCGTCCACGCCGTAGTCGACGCCGGTGATGGGCAGGCCGTCGGCGCGCAGCTCGTTCTCGAGCCGGCCGGCCTCGGTGATCTCCACGAGCACGGTCATGAAGTCGACCCGCCGGCGCACGAGGGTGCCCGCCGCGTCCAGCGCGGCCGACACGGCGTCGCCGTAGGCGCGCACCAGGCCGCCGGTGCCGAGCTTGACGCCGCCGAAGTAGCGCGTGACCACCGCGACCACGTCGCTCACGCCGTGCCCGGTGAGGGTCTCGAGCATCGGGGCGCCGGCGGTGCCCGCGGGTTCGCCGTCGTCGTTGGAGCGCAGCAGCCGGCCGTCGGGCCCCAGGACGAAGGCGGTGCAATGGTGGCGGGCGGTGCGGTGCTCGCGGCGGGCGGCGTCGATCACCTCGCGCGCGGCGTCCTCGTCCTCCACGCGGCGGACGCGGGCCAGGAAGCGCGAGCGGTGCACCTCCGTCTCGACGTCGGCCGGGCGTGCGATCACGGTGTACCCGTCGGGGCCGGGCGCCGTCACCGCGGGGCCCTCACCGCGCGCCGACGGGGCTGCGCACCGTTTCGGGGTCGGTGCCGTCCCAGCACTCGACGCCGGTGAGCCCGGGCAGGTCGTCGCGGTGGAACACCGGGTCGAGCCCGCGCGCCTTCTGCCGCGAGTAGTGGGCCAGCAGCGTCACCGCCACGCCGCCGATGGCGAACAGGCCCAGGATGTTCACGGTGGCCATGATCGAGGAGAAGACGTCGGCGAGGTTCCATACCAGGCTCACCTTGGCGATGGCGCCGAAGAAGACGAAGCCCACCACCAGCGCGCGGAACAGGTGCAGCACCCAGCGGCGGCCGGTGAAGAAGGCGATGTTGGTTTCGCCGTAGTAGTAGTTGCCGATGATCGAGCTGAACGCCAGGAAGAACAGGATGATCGCGAGCAGCGGCGCCGCCCAGGAGCCCATGTGCTGCTGCAGCGCGGTCTGGGTGAGCTGCACCCCCTCGATGTCGCTGCCGTAGTCGGGGTTCGACAGCAGGATGATGAACGCGGTGGCCGAGCACACGATGAGCGTGTCGAAGTACACGCCGAGCGTCTGCACCAGTCCCTGCTTGACGGGGTGCGACACGGCGGCGGTGGCGGCGGCGTTGGGGGTGGAGCCCATGCCGGCCTCGTTGGAGAACAGGCCGCGGCGCATGCCCTGCATCATCGCCGCCCAGATCCCGGCGCCTGCGAACTGGCGCACCCCGAAGGCCGACTCGACGATGTCGGCGATCACGCCGGGCAGGTGCGGCAGATTGAGGATCACCACGAACAGGGCGATGGCCACGTAGACGACCGCCATGAGCGGAACCACCACCTGGGAGACGCCCGAGATGCGGTGCACGCCGCCGAAGATCACCAGCGCCGAGAGCACGGCCAGCGCCACCCCGACGACGGGCGGGATCCAGCCGTCGTCCGATCCGGCGGCCAGGTCGAAGGCGTTGGTGATCGAGTTCGACTGCACGGCGTTGAAGACGAAGCCGTAGGTGAAGGTGATGGCGACCGCGAAGACGAAGGCCATGGCCATCCCGGCCCGGCGGTTCTTGATGCCGCGGCTCAGGTAGTAGGCGGGGCCGCCGCGGTAGTCGCGTCCGTCGCGCACCTTGTAGAGCTGACCGAGCGTGGACTCGACGAAGGCGGTGGCGCCGCCGATCACCGCGAGCAGCCACATCCAGAAGACGGCCCCCGGGCCGCCGACGGTGATGGCGACGGCGACCCCCGCCACGTTGCCGGTGCCGACGCGCGAGGCCGCGGAGATGCAGAAGGCGCGGAACGCGGAGATCTGCCCGGGCCCCGGCCCCTCGGTGGCGACGGGGCGTTCACGCAGGGTGCGGGCCATCTCCGGCAGCATCCGCACCTGCACCACGGCGGTGCGGAAACCGAAGTACACGCCGGCGCCCACGAGCAGGACGATGAGCACGTAGCCGTACTTGTCGTTGAGCCAGACGAGGGCGTCGTCGAGGGAATCCACCGGCATACTGTAGCGATCCGCCCGGCCCTGGGGGCTGGTCGGCGACGCGCGACGGGGGCGCGGCGCCGGGCGCGGTCAGCGGGTGGGGCGGGCGAAGCGGCGGATGGAGATCGGCATGAACACGGCGATGATCGCCGCCACCCAGATCAGCGAGTAGGCGGACGGGTGCTGCATCGACCAGGCGTCGGAGACCGGGATCGCGGGGTTGGTATTGCCGAACAGCTCGCGCACCGCCTGCGTGACGGCCGAGACCGGGTTCCACTCGACGAACGCCTGCAGCGGGCCCGGGAACGATTCGAGCGGCACGAAGGCGTTGGACACGAACGTCAGCGGCATGATCACCACGAATGAGGCGTTGTTGATGACCTCCACGCTGGGCACCAGCAGCCCCACATACGCCATCACCCAGCTGAACGCGTACGCGAACACGAGCAGCAGCGCGAAGGCGGCGATGGCCTCGAGGGCCGAGCCGCGGATGCGCCAGCCCACCGCGAGGCCGGTGAGCACCATGATGGCGATCGACGCGGCGTTGTAGGCGATGTCGGAGACGGTGCGGCCGATGAGCACCGCGGAGCGCGACATGGGCAGCGACCGGAAGCGGTCGATGATGCCCTTCTGCATGTCTTCGGCCAGGCCGGCCCCGGTGAACGTGGCGCCGAAGACGACCGTCTGCGCGAAGATGCCGCCGATGAGGAACTCGCGGTAGTTCACGCCACCGCCGGGGTCGATCGCGCCGCCGAAGACGTACGCGAACAGCAGCACGAACATGATCGGCGAGATCAGCACGAACACCAGGATCTCGGGCACGCGCACCAGCTTGATGAGGTTGCGCTTGGCGATGACGACGGAGTCGGTGAACACCCGCACCGGCGAACGGGCGGGGAGCGCTGCGGTGGTCATAGAGCGGCCTCGCGGGGGTCGGTGCCGTCGGCGTCGTCGGGGTGGGGCCGATCGCCGGCGGGCGTGTCGTCGGGGGTGTCCTCGGCGGCGTGGCCGGTGAGGGCGAGGAAGACGTCGTCGAGGGTGGGGCGGCGCAGCCCGATGTCGGACACCTCGATGGCGTCGGCGTCGAGGAGGCGCAGGGTGGTCATGAGCGTGCGGGGGCCGCCGTCGGCCGGTGCGGAGGCGGTGCGGCGCTGCGCATCGGTGCGCGCGGCGGCGCCGGTGGCGCGTTCCAGCACGGCGGCCGCGCGGGGGAGGTCGCCGGCGGAGGCGACCACCAGCTCGATGCGCTCGGCGCCGAACCCGCGCTTGAGCTCGTCGGCGGTGCCGTGGGCGATGGCGCGGCCACGGTCGATGACGACGATGTCGTCGGCCAGCGTGTCGGCCTCCTCCAGGTACTGGGTGGTGAGGAGCACGGTGGCGCCGTCGGCGACGAGGGAACGGATCACCGACCACATCTCGTTGCGGCTGCGCGGGTCGAGGCCGGTGGTGGGCTCGTCGAGCACGAGCACCGGAGGCGCGGCGACGAGGGCGCCGGCCAGGTCGAGGCGCCGGCGCATGCCGCCCGAATAGGTCTTGGAGGGGCGGTCGGCGGCGTCGGTGAGCGAGAACATCGCCAGCAGCTCGCGGGCGCGTTCGCGGGCGCGGCGGCGCCGGAAGCCGTAGAGGCGGCCGACCATTTCGAGGTTCTCGAACCCGGTGAGGTGCTCGTCCACCGCGGCGTACTGGCCCGAGAGCCCGAGGCGCGCCCGGGCGGCGTCGGGCTGGGCGAGGACATCGACGCCGTCGAGGTGGACGGTGCCGGAGTCGGGCAGCAGCAGCGTCGAGATGACGCGGACGGCGGTGGTCTTACCGGCACCGTTGGGGCCGAGAAGGCCCAGTACGGTGCCCTGCGGAACGGCGAGGTCGAGGCCGTCGAGGGCGCGGACCTTGCCGTAGGTCTTCACCAGGTTGCGGGCGTCGATCATGGGCGCCATGCGCTGGTCTCCACTCGGTAGGCGGGCCGGGGGACGGTGTCCGTCGGTGAATGGTGTCCGTCGGGGGACGGGAGGGTCGCGTTGTCAGCGTAGCCGGGCGGAGCGCTCGGCGAGGCGCGCGCGGACGCCCTCGATGAACAAACCCATGCCGTACTCGAAAACGTCGGTGGGAGTAGGCGACTCGAACAGAGGAGAGGCGTCGTCGGTGAGTGCGCCGTGGGAGTCCATCTGCATGCGCGACTGCTCGTCCATCGTCTGGCCGAGGACGTAGGAGAACAGGGAGGCGGCGGCCATCGCGGCCTCGGGTGCGGGGAGCCCGGCGGCCTCGCAGGCGTCGGCGAGCGCGGTGCGCGGCGCGTCGGACGCCAGGCGGGCGGCGTAGGAGGCGGTGGCCACCTCGGCGCCGTCGCGGTGGGACAGCAGGGCGTCGCGGATGCGGGTGCCGCAGGTGCGGATCCGGGCGTCCCACGCGGCGCCGGCGTCCGGCGGGCGGGCGGCGGGGGCGAGGATCTCGTCGGTGATGGCGGCGAGCAGGGCCTGCTTGTTAGGGAAGTGCCAGTACAGGGCGCCGGGCTGCACTCCGAGCGAGGTGGCGAGGCGGCGCATCGTCAGGTCGCCCAGGCCGTACTCGTCGAGGATCGCGATGGCGCCCTCGAGGACGTCGCGCCGGCGCAGCTGCATGGGGCTCCTCACCGTGTGCGGGCGGGCGGGTCCCGGCCCGGTTGACAGCCTACTTCGGCGCACCCTAACTTGAACGCCGTACAAGTTGTACGGCGTTCAAGTATGCGTGGGCCGGTGGAGCCGCCCGCGGGATGAAGGGGTGCGTGTGACCACAGCAGCGGAGGCGGGGACGGCGGGGATCGGGACGGCGGGGATCGGGACGGCCGGGGGTGGACGGGACATCCTCGCGGTCGCGCGGGAGCAGGTGCTGGGCGACGGCGTGCCGCTGCGGCAGGAGCAGGTGCTGGAGGTGCTGCGGCTGCCCGACGAGAGGCTGGACGAGGCGCTGGCCCTCGCGCACGAGGTGCGGATGAAGTGGACGGGGCCGGAGGTGGAGGTGGAGGGCATCATCAGCCTCAAGACGGGCGGGTGCCCCGAGGACTGCCACTTCTGTGCGCAGTCGGGGCTGTTCGCCTCGCCGGTGCGGTCGGCGTGGCTGGACATCCCGAGCCTGGTCGAGGCGGCGAAGCAGACCGCGAAGACGGGGGCCACGGAATTCTGCATCGTCGCAGCCGTGCGCGGGCCCGATGAGCGGCTGCTGGCCCAGGTGGCGGCCGGGATCGAGGCGATCCGCGACGAGGTGGACATCCAGATCGCGTGCTCGCTGGGCATGCTCACGCAGGAGCAGGTGGACCGGCTCACGGCGATGGGGGTGCACCGCTACAACCACAACCTGGAGACGGCACGCTCGTACTTCCCCGAGGTGGTCACCACGCATACCTGGGAGGAGCGCGAGCAGACGCTGCGGATGGTGGCGGACGCGGGCATGGAGGTGTGCTGCGGCGGGATCCTCGGGATGGGGGAGACGCTCGAGCAGCGGGCCGAGTTCGCCGCGGATCTGGCCCGCCTCGAGCCGGACGAGGTGCCGCTGAACTTCTTCGATCCGCGGCCCGGCACGCCCTTCGGGGATCTCGATGTGCTCCCCGCGGTCGACGCGCTGCGGGCGGTGGCGGCGTTCCGGCTCGCCCTGCCGCGGACGATGCTGCGGTTCGCCGGCGGGCGCGAGCTGACGCTGGGCGACCTCGGTGCGCGCAAGGGGCTGCTCGGAGGCATCAATGCGGTGATCGTCGGCAACTATCTCACGACGCTGGGCCGCCGGCCCGAGACGGACCTGCAGATGCTGGGCGAGCTGACGATGCCGCTCAAGGCCCTCAACGCGACGCTGTGACGGGGGATGCCGGCGGGCCGTTGGACGCGGGGGTGCTGCGGTTCGACGTGTTCACGGGCGCCGCAGTGGGCGGCGGGCCGGCCGACCCGGGTGGCCTGGTGGATCCGGGCTGTCCGGCGGATCCGGGGGCCCTGTTCGCCGAGTTGCGGGAGCGGCTGGCACCGCCGCGATACTGCGGGGTGTGCGGGCGGCGCATGGTGGTGCAGGTGCGCCCCGACGGGTGGTGGGCGCGGTGTTCCCGGCATGGGCGTGCGGACTCGTCGATGCTCGATGAGCGTTGACGGGTGTGTCGTTCGTTACGGCCACGGCGCGGCGCATGTCTACCCTGGTCGGTGATGACATCGAGGGAAGCGGGGCACCGATGACCGACAACTACGGGCGGGGCGGGGGCGCCGGCAGGCCACGGTCCGGGGGCTATGAGACGCAGGCCTATTCGCAGGGGTTCGGTGCGACCGGCCGCTCGGCGGGCGGGGCGCCGGACGGCGGCCACGGCGGGGGCACGTCTCCCAACGGGGTGCGCATCGATCACGCCCAGTTCGCGGCGGGTGCGGCGGCGACGGCGCTTGTGGCGGCGGTGGCCGGATTCGTCATCACGGTGATCATCCAGGCCATCTATACGCAGCACGCGATCGGTTCGGCGTGGGGAGGCGGGCCGCAGGACCCGTGGGCGTCGGCGGTGCTCGGCGGTGTCGGTGCACTGATCGCGGGCGTGCTGCTGTGGGTGTTCCTCAGCCTGGTGCCGTCCCCCATGACCTTCTTCCGGTGGATTGCGGGATTGTTCATCGTCGCCTCGGTGGTGTTGCCCTTCCTCAGTGGTACCGACTGGGTGGGCCGGCTGATCACGGCGCTGCTCAACGCGTTCCTGGGGATCCTGGTGGTGTCGCTGTTGACTGCGGTGGCGACGAAGACCACCGACGTCGACACGCACTGACTCGGGCGGGGCCGGCCCGCACTG
>CAZDSL010000013.1:0-19356 GCA_964507655.1 uncultured Mycobacteriaceae bacterium
CGGGCGCGCGGCTGCGGGCCGCGGCGACGGCGCGCGGGTGGCTGCCGCCGGTGACGGCGGCGGGCATCGTCGTGGTCGCCGCGCTGTTCGGCTACGGCGGCTGGCAGCGGCGGTGGATGGCCGACGACGGCCTCATCGTGCTGCGCACCGTGCGCAACCTCATGGCCGGCAACGGGCCGGTGTTCAACGCGGGCGAGCGGGTGGAGGTCAACACCAGCGCCGCCTGGACCTACGTGATGTGGCTGTTCGGCTGGATCATCCGCGTGCGCCTGGAGTACGTGGCGGTGGGGGTGTGCCTGGCGCTGAGCGTCGCCGCCGTCGTGTTCGTCATGCTCGGCTCGGGCCGGCTGCTGCGGCACACGGCCCTCGTGCGGGGGGCGGGGGCGCCGGTGGTGCTGCTGCCCGCCGGAGTGCTGGTGTACGTGGCGCTGCCGCCCGCACGCGACTTCGCCACCAGCGGCCTCGAGGTGGGGCTGCTGCTGTGCTGGCTGGGCGCCGTGTGGTGGATGCTCATGCGCTGGGCCACGGCCGAGCGCCCGTCCACCGCGTCGGTGCTGGGCCTGGGCTTCGTGGCCGGCCTGTGCTGGCTGGTGCGGCCCGAGACGGTGCTGGTGGGCGCGCCCGTGCTGCTGCTGCTGTTCTGCGTGCGCCAGTCGTGGCGCCGCCGCGTGGCCCTGGTGGCCGTGTCGGGCGCGCTGCCGGTGGGCTACCAGATCTGGCGGATGGGCTACTACGGGCTGCCGTACCCCAACACGGCCGTGGCCAAGGACGCCGGCGAGGCCAAGTGGGGCAAGGGCCTGACCTACCTGGCCGACCTGGCCGACCCGTACGTGCTGTGGCTGCCGCTGGTGCTGCTCGTCGCCGTGGCGGCGGTGCTGTGGGGCCCGCGCCTGGCCTCGGCCGCCGCAGGGGCCGTGCGCGCCCGGCGCGGCGGGGAGCCGTCGGCGGGCAGTGCAGTAGAGGGCAGTGCAATAGCAGGCAATGCAGCGCGCGGGGGAGCCGAGGGCCGGTACCGCCCGCCGCGCCGGATCGCCCGCCCCTTCTCCGCACGCCTGCGCCGCGCCCAGGACGGGCTGCGCACCCCCGCCACGGCCACGGCGCTGATCCTCGCCGTCGCCCTGGTGTGGCTGGTCTACGAGCTGCGTGTGGGCGGCGACTTCATGCACGGCCGGGTGCTGCTGCCGGTGGTGTTCCTGTTCATGGCGCCGCTGGCCCTGGTGCCGGTGCGGCTGCCGCGGGCGGCCGAGCTGCGCGCGTTCGCCCCCACCGCGGCGGGGCTGCGCGCGGCCGGCCCGGCGCTGGCGCGCTGCGCGGTGCCGCTGCTGGGCTGGGTGGGCGTGGCCGCGTGGGCGCTCACCATCGTCAACGTGCCGGGCGTGGCGCGGCCGGGCACGCTCACCCGCGACGGGATCGTCGACGAGCGCGCCTTCTACGTCACCGTCACCGGGCACGCGCACCCCATCACCTCGCAGGACTACCTCGACTTCCCGCGCATGCACGCGATGGTCGACACCATCCGCGCCACCCCCGAGGGCGGGCTGCTCATCCAGAACGGCCGCCTCGACTCGTGGACGGTGATCCCGCCGAAGACGCCGCCGCCGCCCGGCCAGGCGCAGCACACCGTGTACTTCATCAACCTGGGCATGCCGGGCATGAACACGCCGCTGGACGTGAAGGTGTACGACACCGTGGGCCTGGCCTTCCCGCCCGCCGCGCACACCCCGCGCATCACCTACGGGCGCATCGGGCACGACAAGAACCTGCCGCCCGACTGGGTCGTCGCCCTGCTCGGCCTGGCCGACACGCACGCCACGGGCCTTCCGTCGTGGCTGGACGAAGACTGGGTGGCCCAGGCCGAGACGGCGCTGACCTGCCCCGACACCGAATACCTGCTGGAGTCGTACACCTCGGAGCTCACGCTGTCGCGGTGGTGGGAGAACCTCCGGCACGCGTGGTCGCTGGCGGCGTATCAGATCGATCCGGTGCCGGAGTACGAGATCGAGCGCTGCCGTCTGGTACCGCCGCCCACGCACGGCGGCTGACCGGCGCCGACGCCGGCGCGTGCGGCGGCCCGGCGGCCTAAGGCCTGCGCCGGGGGCGAGATGTGAGTAACCTCACCCCTGCGGCCGTCGGATGCCGGTGCGGCGCCGGGCGGCCGGGTGCAGGGCGGTGACGGCGGCGCGTGCGGCGGTAATTCAAGCCGCGGACGTGCAGGCGGTCACGGGTTGATAACGGCACGGGGTGTGCGGACGATCTACCCCACGAATCCGGCCGGGGCGCGCCGCAGGGCGGGCCCGCGGCCGCGGCACGGGTGACGAGTTGCGCCGGCTGGTCGGGGCGTTTAGCTTTGACCACCGGTGTCCACGGGAGCGCCTCGGGCCGTGGCCGGCCGGTGAGTCGCAACGCAGCAGCACGGACCACGGGCCCACAGCGACGTAGTCCGGGGCTGCCGACAGGAAGAGGTTTCAGCCGATGACCACACCGCATTCACGGTTCGGCCGGCGCGTACGCGCGCGGCTCGCCGGATTCGCGACGCTGGCGCTCTCGCTCGCGATGCTCACCGGCATCGCCGCCGCAGGCACGGCCTCGGCGTGGTCGTGGAACGACGACCACCGCATCGTCAAGGTCGACGTCTGGTCGGGCGCGATGGGGCGCAACATCCCCGTCTCGATCATGCCGGCCAGCCGCGGCGGCAACCACGCGCTGATCCTCCTCGACGGCCTGCGCGCCCGCGACGACTTCAACGGCTGGGACATCGAGACCAACGCGTTCGACAAGTTCCGCAACGACAACATCACCGTCGTCATGCCGATCGGCGGCCAGTCGAGCTGGTACGCCGACTGGGACGCCCCCAGCACCACCAACGGCCAGGACTACACCTACAAGTGGGAGACGTTCATCGGCCGCGAGCTCCCCGACTACCTCGCCGCCCACTACGGCGTGGCGCGCGACCACAACGCCATCGGCGGCCTGTCCATGGGCGGCAGCGCGGCGCTGTACTTCGCGGCCCAGTTCAAGCCGTACTACTCGTTCGCGGCGTCGTTCTCGGGCTACCTGCACAACTCGATGCCGGGCATGCCCACGGGCATCGGCATCGGCATGCTCGACGCCGGCAGCTACAACAGCAGCGCCATGTACGGCTCGGCCTCCACGGCCAACCCCAAGTGGGCCGCGCACGACCCGTTCAACTTCGCGCCCGAGCTGCGCGGCATCTCGCTGTACATCTCGGCCGACAGCGGCCTGCCGAACCCCGACCCGAACACGGGCGACCGCCCCAAGTCGGCGCTCGACTACTACAACACCCTCAACGGCATGGCCCTCGAGGGGCTGGCGCTGGCGAACACCCGCATCTTCCAGGCGCGGCTGAACTCGCTGGGCATCCCCGCCACCTACTCGTTCCCGGCGGTGGGCATCCACTCCTGGAACAACTGGAACACCGAGCTCGACAAGGCCCGTCCCCAGATCCTGGACGCCACGGGCGGCTGGTGACGCCGCGGCGCGCGCCCGCCCGGGCCCGCGCCGGCCGACTCCACACCGAACGGCGACGCGTGCGTCGATGCACGCGTCGCCGTTCTGTGCGGTCGATGTGACGAAAGTTCGGCGTGTGAAGAATGTGATTTCATCTCCAGGGCACTACTGTGACGGTGATCGGGAAACGGTGGTCGGGTCGTTTCCGCTGTCCGGATCGAAGCGAGGAAGTCTAGATGCGCACTGACAAGTCGTGGATTCGCGGCGACGGCGCCGGTCGCACCGCGGCCCGCCCGGCCGCGCGGAGCCCGCGGGCGGGCGTGCGCCGCAGGATCGTCGCCTGGGGAGTGCTGCCGCTCGCCGCGGCCCTCGCCGTGCCCGCGGCCGCGCAGGTGGTGCCGCACGCGGTGCCCGTCGCGCAGGCCGCCGAGGCCGTGCCGGCCGGCGTCAAGGTCACCAAGGTCCAGTGGCTCACCGACCGCCGCGTGGCCGTCTGGGTGCACTCGCCGTCGATGAACACCGACGTGCAGGTGCAGATCCTCGTCGGCCGCGACTGGAACATCGACCCCGGCGCGCAGTACCCCGAGCTGCTCCTGCTCGACGGCCTCCGCGCCCGCGACGACCAGTCGGGCTGGACCATCGAGACCGACGTCGTCGACTTCTTCGCCGATAAGAACGTCAACGTGGTGCTTCCCGTGGGCGGCCAGTCGAGCTTCTACACGAATTGGGAGAAGCCCGACAACGGCAAGAACTATCAGTGGGAGACGTTCCTCACCAAGGAGCTCCCGCCGATCCTGCACAACGACTGGCGCACCAGCACCGACAAGGCCGCCATCGCCGGCCTGTCGATGGGCGGCACGGCCGCGATGATGCTGGCCGAGCGGCACCCCGACATGTTCGACTTCGTCGCCTCGTACTCCGGCATCCTGTCCACCACCTCGCTGGGCATGCCGCAGGCCATCCAGTTCGCGATGCTCGACGCCGGCGGCTACCACTCGCAGAACATGTGGGGCCTGCCGTCCGACCCGCGCTGGACCGACCAGGACCCGCTGCTGCACGTCGACAAGCTCAAGGGCATGAGCGTCTACATCTCCAGCGGCAACGGCTTCGCGGGTCCGTACGACCAGCAGTCGGGCATCCCGGGCGTGTCCACCAACATCGCGGGCATGGGCCTGGAGATCCTCTCGCGCATGACCTCCCAGAACTTCGCGACGGAGCTCAACGAGAAGGGCATCCCCGCCAACGTCATCTACCGCCCGTCGGGCACGCACTCGTGGCCGTACTGGCAGTTCGAGCTGCACCAGTCGTGGCCGCAGATCGCCGAGGCGCTGGGCGTCGACGCCGAGGCCCCCGCGTGCAACGCCACCGGCGACATCGGCGCGCTGGCCAACGGCGTGTCGTGGCTGGGCCGCTGCGTTACCCCCGAGTACGACGTGCCCGGCGGCCGCGCGCAGGACTTCGCCGCCGGCCGCGTGTTCTGGTCGCCCGGCACCGGCGCCCGCATCGTCGCCGGCGCCATCGGCGGGCAGTACCAGCAGCAGGGCGGCCCGGGCGGCGTGCTCGGCCTGCCCACCACCAACGAGCTGGCCACGCCCGACGGCAAGGGCCGCTACAACGCCTTCCAGCACGGCTCGGTGTACTGGAGCCCGGCCAGCGGCGCGCACATGGTGAGCGGGCCGATCCTGGACAAGTGGGGCACCCTGGGCTGGGAGGCCGGCGTGCTCGGCTACCCCACGTCCGACCCGCGCGACATGTCGGGCGGCGGCACCGCGCAGGACTTCCAGGTGGGCACCATCTACGCCACCGGAGACGGCGCGTACGAGGTGCAGGGCGCGATCCGCGACAAGTACAACGCCCTCGGCGCCGAGGCCGGCGACCTGGGCGCGCCCACCACCGACGAGCTGACCACGCCCAACGGCATCGGCAAGTTCAACCGGTTCGCCAACGGCATCGTCTACTGGACCGCGGGCACCGGCGCGTGGTCGATCCAGTACGGGCCGATCTTCGACGCCTGGCAGCAGCAGGGCTTCGAGAACGGGCCGCTCGGGTTCCCCACGGGCGACCGGCACGAGGTGCCGGGCGGCGTGGCGCAGGACTTCGAGCACGGCACGATCACGGTGAAGAACGGCAAGGCCGAGACCACACCGCGCTGACGCGCGTGGCGCGGGCCCCGGCGGGTGCGGCGGACGCGCGCCCGGCCGGGGCCGCGGCGCACCGGGCGTCGCACGAGACACGAGACAGGTGAGACCGGATGAAGAGCACGAGAGCCCGCGGCAGGATCGCGGCGGCGGCGGTGATGATCGCGCTGGCGGGCGGGTTGGCGGCCTGCGGCGGCAACGAGTCGACGGTGAGCTCCACGCCCAGCGCCGTCACCCCCACGGCGGCCCCGGGCGCGGGGGCGGCGGGCGGCGGCGCGGCGGCCACGGGCACGGCGCGCGTCGATCCCAGCCCCACCGGCAAGGCAGAGACGGCGCCCCCGGAGACGCCCGAGGCGCTGCCCACCGACTACCCCGGCCCCACCAAGACCGAGATCACGCAGCAGGACCAGAAGTTCCTCGACGCGCTGCGCAGCGAGAAGATCGCCTTCGCCGACGCCTCGGATGCGGCCGTGTCCACCGGCAACTACGTGTGCGCGGCGCAGGCCAGCGAGACCCCGGCCGACCAGATCCACGCCACGGTGCTCGCCACCATCGCGCTCGACGCGCAGGCGCGCGGCGCCCAGGTGGACGCCGAGGCCGCCACCACCACGTTCATCGCCACCGCGCAGAGCACGCTCTGCGCGTGATGCGGGCGGCGTGGTGACGGCGGTGCGGAGCGAAGGCGGGGTGCGGTGATGGCGGCGCGCAGGCGCGGGCGCGGGGGACGGTGGCTGGCCGTCCTGGTGGTGCTCGCGGTGATCGTGGTGGTCGCGGCCGTCGTGGTGTGGCTGCAGCAGCGGCCGCAGCCGGGCCCCGCGCCCGGCCCCACCCCGGTGCCGACGCCCCCGGCCGCGCAGCCGGCCTCGTGCCCCGACGTGCAGATGGTGTCGGTGCCGGGCACGTGGGAGAGCTCGCCCGACGACGACCCGCACCACCCCACGTTCAACCCCAACGCGCTGCTGCTCAACGTCACGGGGCCGGTGGCCGAGCACTTCGGCGCCTCCCCGGACGACGACGGCGGGCGGGTCGACGTGGTTACGGTGCCCTACGTGGCGCAGTTCGCCCGGCCCTTCGCGCCGCCGGAGGCCACCTACGACGACAGTCGCGCGCAGGGCACCGAGGCCACGAAGAAGATCCTCGCGGACCGGCACGGCGAGTGCCCGCTCACCACCTACGTGCTCATCGGCTTCTCGCAGGGCGCCGTGATCGCGGGCGATGTGGCCGCGCAGATCGGCCAGGGCAACGGCCCGGTGCCCGCGGACCTGGTGCTGGGCGTGGGCCTGGTGGCGGACGGGCGGCGCAAGGCCGGAGTGCCCGGCGCGGCCGCGCAGCAGCTGGGCGTGTCCACCGGCGAGGGCGCCGAGGTGATGCTGGGCGGGGTGCACGACGTTCCCGGCTTCCCCGGCACCACGCTCACCGGCGCGCGGCCCGGGGGCTTCGGCGCGCTGGCGGGGCGCACGGTGCAGATCTGCGCGCCCGGCGACCTCATCTGCGACGCACCCGCCGACCTGGCGCACGACCCGCTGGGCACCATCGCCAAGCTGGGCGCGGCGGTCACGGCACCCATCCACGCGCAGTACAACGTCAACCCCATCCTCGCGGGCGGCGAGACGGCCACCGAGTACCTGGTGCGGTGGGCGCAGGACCTCATCGACGGTGCCCCGCACCCGGAGCATGAGTGACGTGTGTGCGTGACCACCTGGGAAAAGTCACGCGCGCCCGGTGACCGGCGATACACTCCGGGGCGGTCTGGCGCGCAGGTCCGCCCTGCCGCCGGCGTGCGATGCGGCGGCGTACCGCAGGCCGGCGGCCGGTAGGGTTGCCACGGATCCGGTCGTGCGCCGTGACACGGCGTGCCATGCCACGGCCCCGGCTCCGCCGGTACTGGGTACGCCCGAGGGCGGGCATATCAGTAACATGTTCGTGATCTGCGTCGGCTACGGCGCGGGTGCGCGACCGGATGCGGACGTCGCGAGCGATCCCGCTCCGGCGCCTGGCCGTGCGCGTGTGCCGGGGCGAGTGCGCGGACGCGCGGGCACCTCCGGCGCGGCGCCACTCGAGCGGGATTGACAGGAGTAGGGATGGAACTGATCGGCGACTTCTACGACGACAACGGGCAGGTGAGCCTCGACCCGGGGCGCACGCTGGTCGATTACGTCGAGGAGAACACCGTCACCTCCGCGGGGACGCTCGCCTACCGGTACATCGACTACTCCACCTCGCGCGACGGCGACGTCCACGAGCTCACCTGGGAGCAGTTCGGGGTGCGCTCGCGGGCCATCGCGGCCCGCCTGCAGCAGGTCACCGCGCCGGGCGACCGCGTCGCCATCCTCGCGCCGCAGGGGCTCGACTACGTCATCTCCTTCTTCGCCGCCATCTACGCGGGCGCCATCGCGGTGCCGCTGTTCGACCCGGACGAGCCGGGCCACGGCGACCGCCTCGAGGCCGTGCTGGGCGACTGCGCCCCCACCGCCATCCTCACCGCCACCCGGTCGGCGGCCGGCGTGCGCGCGCTGTTCCGGCACCTGCCCGCCAAGCAGCGGCCGCGCATCATCGCGGTGGACGCCATCCCCGACGACGTGGCCGAGACGTGGCAGCGCCCCGAGGTGAGCCTCGATTCCATCGCCTACCTGCAGTACACGTCGGGCTCCACGCGCACCCCCGCGGGCGTCGAGATCACCCACCGGGGCGTGCTCACCAACGCCGCGCAGATGGCCGACGGCATCGGGCTCACGCTCGACTCGCGCGGCGTCACCTGGCTGCCGCTGTTCCACGACATGGGCCTGCTCACCGTGATCCTGCCCGCCGTGGGCGGCCGGTACATCACGATCATGTCGCCGCGCGCGTTCGTGCAGCGCCCGGGCCGCTGGATCCGCGAGCTCGCCGCCGCATCCGACGGCGCCCCCACCTTCGCGGCCGCCCCCAACTTCGCGTTCGAGCACGCGGCCGTGCGCGGCCTGCCCAAGGACGGCGAGTCGCTCGACCTGTCCAACGTGATCGGCCTGATCAACGGCTCCGAGCCCGTCACCACCACCTCGATGCGCAAGTTCACCGAGGCGTTCCGGCCGTTCGGGCTGTCCGACACCGCCATCAAGCCCAGCTACGGCATGGCCGAGGCCACGCTGTTCGTCTCCACCACCTCGGCCTCCACGCCGCCGCACATCGTGTACGTCGACCGGGCCGAGCTGGCCGCCGGCCGCATGGTGCCGGTGGACCCCGACGCGCCCACCGCCGTGCCGCAGGTGGGCTGCGGGCACGTGGCCGTGAGCCAGTGGGCCGCGATCGTCGACCCCGAATCCGGCACCGAGTGCCGCGACGGCAGCGTGGGCGAGATCTGGCTGCACGGCGACAACATCGGCCTGGGCTACTGGGGCCGGCCCGGCGAGACCGACGAGACCTTCCACAACCGCCTCGTCAAGCGCATCGAGGAGGGCAGCCACGCCGAGGGCGCCCCCGACGACGCGCACTGGATGCGCACCGGCGACTTCGGCGTCTACTACGACGGGCAGCTGTTCATCACCGGCCGCGTCAAGGACCTAGTCATCGTCGACGGCCGCAACCACTATCCGCAGGATCTCGAGGCCACGGCGCAGGCCGCGTCCGCCGCCATCCGGCCGGGCTTCGCCGCGGCGTTCGCGGTGCCGCTCAATCAGCTCCCGGCCGAGGTCTTCGAGCACGCGGGCAGCGGGCTGTCCTACGACAAGGACGATTCCTCCGAGCAGCTGGTGGTGGTCGCCGAGCGCGCCCCGGGCCAGGGCAAGGCCGACCCGGTGCCCATCGCCGACGCCGTCCGCAGCGCCATCGCCGCACGGCACGGCGTCACGGCCCGCGACGTGCTGCTGGTCCCGGCGGGCTCGATTCCGCGCACCTCCAGTGGGAAGATCGCCAGACGGGCATGCAAGGCCGCCTACATCGAGGGCACGCTGCGCGGCGGATACACGCAGCAGGCCTTCCCCGACAGCCACGAGTGACCTCGTGCCCGCCGCCCTCCGCGGCGCGACGGCGCCGCAGGGGCGGGGCACCGGCAGCACACCCGACGAACACGAAGCAGGTCGCATGACGCACAGCGGGTCGGAGAACACCGCAGCACAGCACGAGGGCGCGGAGCCCGCGACGGGCGGGGCGCCGCAGCCGATGACGGTGGGCGAGCTGCGCGCGTGGCTGGCCGACTGGGTGGCGTCGGCCACCGGTGTCGCGCGCGCCGAGGTGGACGAGAACCGCCCGATGGAGGAGTTCGGCCTGTCCTCGCGCGACGCCGTCGCGCTGAGCGGCGAGATCGAGGACCTCACCGGCACGCTGCTCGACGCCACCATCGTCTACCAGCACCCCACCATCGCCTCGCTGGCGCAGCGCATCGTCGACGGCCCCTCCGCCGACGAGGCCGCCCCGCTGGACGACGCCTTCTACCTGCGCGGCGCGGACGACCAGTCGCGGGCCCACGACATCGCCGTCGTCGGCGTGGCCACGCGCTTCCCCGGCGCCGGCAGCACCCCCGGCGACATGTGGCGGATGCTGGCGGACGGGCGCGACGGCATCACCGAGCTGCCCGAGGGCCGCTGGGACGAGTACCGCGCCGATCCTGCCGTCGCCGCCGCCATCGACGAGGCCACCACGCTGGGCGGCTACCTCGACGACGTCAAGGGCTTCGACGCTGAGTTCTTCTCCATGTCGCCGCGCGAGGCGCTGCACGTCGACCCGCAGCAGCGCCTGGCGATGGAGCTCACCTGGGAGGCGCTCGAGCACGCGCACCTGCCGGCCGACGAGCTGCGCGGCGAGCGGGTGGGCGTGTTCGTGGGCACCTCCGCCAACGACTACGCGCTGCTCGAGGCCGCCGATCCGGCCGTCTCGCACCCGTACGGCATCACCGGCAACTCCACGGCGATCATCGCCAACCGCATCTCGTACTTCTTCGACTTCCGCGGCCCGTCGGTGGCGCTCGACACCGCCTGCTCGTCGTCGCTCGTGGCCGTGCACCAGGCGGTGCGCGCGCTGCGCGCCGGCGAGGCCGACCTGGCCGTCGCCGGCGGCACGAACATGCTCATCGCCCCGCCCGCCAGCCTCGGATTCTCCGAGCTGGGCGTGATGGCGCCCGACGGCCGCATCAAGGCGTTCTCCGACGACGCCGACGGCATGATCCGCTCCGAGGGCGGCGGCATGCTGGTGCTCAAGCGGCTCGACGACGCCGAACGCGACGGCGACACCATCCTCGCCGTCGTCGCGGGCAGCGCCGTCGGGCAGGACGGCCGATCCAATGGCCTCACCGCGCCCAACCCCGAGGCGCAGGTGGACGTGCTGCAGCAGGCCTACCGCGACGCCGGCATCCCGCCCGCGCAGGTCGACTACATCGAGGCGCACGGCACCGGCACCGTGCTGGGCGATCCCATCGAGGCCGGGGCGCTCGGCCGGGTGGTGGGCGCGGGCCGCGCCGCCGACGCCCCCGCGCTGCTCGGCTCGGCCAAGACCAACTTCGGCCACCTCGAGGCCGCCGCCGGCGCCGCGGGGCTGATCAAGGTGGTGCTGGGCATCGCCCACGACGCCATCCCGCCGTCGCTGAACTTCCGCGGCCCCAACCCGCACATCGACTTCGACGCCGCGCACCTGCGCATGGTCACCGAGACCACCCCGTGGCCGCGCTACAGCGGGGCCGCGGTGGCCGGCGTGTCGGGCTTCGGCTTCGGCGGCACCAACGCGCACGTGGTGCTGCGCGAGCACGTGCCGGCGGCCGCCGAGGGAGATGCCCCCGCCGATGCAGCCGTGGAGGCCCCCGCCGATGCAGCCGCCGCGGAGCCGGCCCCGTTCGGCGAGACGGTTCTGCTCGTCGTGTCGGGCCCCATGCCGTCGCGCCGCCGCCGCGCCGCCGCCGAGCTGGCGAACTGGCTGGAGACGGCCGAGGGCAGCCGCACGCCGCTCGCCGACGTGGGCCGCACGCTGGCCCGCCGCACCCACGGCCGCTCGCGCGCCGCCGTGCTGGCAACCACGCGCGCCGAGGCCATCGCCGGGTTGCGCGCCGTCGCCGCGGGCACCCCGGCGCCGAACGTCCTCTCGGCCGACTCGCCCGCCGCGGAGGGCCCGGTGTGGGTGTACTCGGGCTACGGCTCGCAGCACCGCAAGATGGCCAAGCAGCTCTACCAGGCCAACCCCGTCTTCCGCGCCGCCATCGACGAGATCGACGAGTACATCGACGCCGAGTCGGGCTTCCGCGTGGGCGAGATGATCATGGACGACGCCCAGGACTACGGCATCGAGACGTCGCAGGTGGGCATCTACGCCATCCAGGTGGCGCTGTCGATGCTGCTGCGCCACCACGGCGCCGAGCCGGCCGCGGTGCTCGGACACTCGATGGGCGAGGCGTCGTCGGCGTACGTCTCCGGCGGCCTCTCGCTCGAGGACGCGACCCGGGTGATCTGCGTGCGCTCGCGCCTGATGGACGAGGGCGAGAAGACGGTCACCGGCGACGACATCCGCAAGATGGCGATCGTCGAGTACAGCGCCGCCGAGATCCACGACGCGCTGGGCGAGTTCCCCGACCTCGAGGTGTGCGTGTACGCCGCGCCGAACCAGACGGTGATCGGCGGGCCCGAGCCGCAGGTGCAGGCGATGGTGGCGCGCTGCGAGGAGCTGGGCAAGTTCTCGCACGTGCTCAAGACCAACGCCGCCAGCCACACCTCGCAGGTCGACCCGATCCTCGGCGAGCTGGTGGCCGAGCTGGCCGGGCTCGAGACGTTCCCGCTGCGCACCGCGCTGTTCTCGTCGGTGCACGAGGGGCAGCGGTTCCCGGCGGGCACCACGGGCCTGCACGACGAGGCGCACTGGTCGAAGAACATGCGGCACAGCGTGTGGTTCGACCAGTCGGTGAAGTCGGCGCTCGACGCCGGGCACACCACCTTCGTCGAGTTCGCGCCCAACCCCGTCACGCTCATGTCGATCGCCATGACGTGCTTCGCGGCGGGCGTCAACGAGCCGGAGCTGATCCAGACCCTCAAGCGCAAGGAGGACGAGCCGGCGGGGGTCCTGCGCGCGCTCGCCACGCTGTACGTGCACGGGCACAAGGTGGACGTGCGCTCGCTGTTCGCTCCCGGCCCGTACGCCGAGCTGCCCCGCACCCCGTGGCTGCGCAAGCCGCTGTGGGTGGACGTGCGCGTGGGCGGCGCGGGAGCCGGCCGGGTGCCGGGTTCGCACGTGGCGCTGCCCGACGGCCGCCACGCCTGGGAGATCCCCGCCGACGCCGTGTCCGACGTCAACGCGCTGGTGCTGGCGGCGGCCGGGCAGCTGCTCGCCGATCCCGCCGTGGGCGCCGTGGCGCACCACCGGGAGCTCGACGGCGCCGGCACCGTCACCACCACGCTCACCCCGCACCTCGGGGGAGCGTCGGTGCAGGTGCACGCACGCGGCGGCGACGGAGCCTTCGCGCTGGTGGCCGACGCCGTCGTCACCTCGTCGGCCCCGCTGCCCGAGCGCGCCGTGGTGGCGCCCCGGCCCGCGGCCGCCGACACCGATGAGGACGCCGACGAGTTCGCCGACGCCGCGACGGCCCCCGAGCGCTGGGACCCGGACGGGCCGGTGAGCCTGGAGGACAGGCTCGCGCAGATCGTCGCCGAGTCGATGGGCTTCGCCGCCGAGGACCTGCCGCGCGAGATCCCGCTCATCGAGCTGGGCCTCGACTCGCTCATGGCGGTGCGCATCAAGAACCGCGTCGAGTACGAGTTCGACATCCCGCAGCTGCAGCTGCAGGCGGTGCGCGACGCCAACCTGCAGGAGGTGGCCGGCTTCCTGCGCTACGCGGTGGAGAACCGCGAGGAGGTCGCCGCGCTGGCCGAGGAGCAGCAGCGCGAGGCGGAGGCGTCGGGCGCTGACGGTGCCGATGCTGGTGCTGTTCCCGATGCTGGTGCTGCCGCCGCAGCCACCGAGCCGACCCCCGCCGCAGCCACCGAGCCGACCCCCGCCGCCACCCCCGCCGCCGAGAAGGCGCAGGACGTGCCGCCGCGCGACGCCGCCGAGCGGCTGACCTTCGGCACCTGGGCGCTGGTGGTGGGCCACTCCGCGCGCGGCATCTTCACCCCGCTCCCGACGCTCGACGACGCGCAGGCCGAGGCCCTGGCCGCGCGGCTCACCGAGCGCGCGGGCGGCGAGGTGACGGCCGAGCAGGTGCGCGGCGCCGGCACCATCGAGGAGCTGTCGGATGTGGTGCGCGAGCACCTCGAGGGCGGCGATGTGGGCCTGGTGCGCACGCTGCGCGCCCGCCCCGAGGGGTCCGAGGCGACGCCGGTGTTCGTCTTCCACCCGGCCGGCGGGTCGACGGTGGTGTACGAGCCGCTGCTGCGCCGCCTGCCGGAGGGCACGCCGATGTACGGCTTCGAGCGCGTCGAGGGCGAGATCGCCGAGCGCGCCGAGCAGTACCTCGCACCGCTGCGCGAGCTGCAGCCGCACGGGCCGTACGTGCTCGCGGGCTGGTCGCTGGGCGGCGTGCTCGCCTACGCGGTGGCCAAGCTGCTGCGCGACGCCGGCGAGGAGGTGGCGCTGGTGGGCCTCATCGACGTGGTGATGCCCGGCGAGCCGATCCCCGACACCGTCGAGGAGCGCCGCGCCCGCTGGAACCGCTACATCGCGTTCGCCGAGAAGACGTACGGCGTCGAGGTGCCGCTGCCGGTGGACCAGCTCGCGGAGACCGACGACGAGGGCGCCGTGCAGATCCTGCTCGACATGCTCTCGGGCGTCGAGCTGCCCATCCCGGGCGGCGTGATCGAGCACCAGCGCACGTCGTTCCTCGAGAACCGCGCGCTGGCCCGCGCCGCGGCGAGCCTCACCCCCTACGACGGGCCGGCCGTGCTGTACATGGCCGACACGTACCACGAGGGCGCCATCGAGCTCGAGCCCGCGTACGCCACGCGTGCGGCCGACGGCGGCTGGGGCGGTGTGCTGACGGACCTGGAGATCGTGCAGGTCGGCGGCGACCACCTCGCGATCGTCGACGAGCCCTACATCGCGAAGGTCGGCGCGCACATGAGCCGCCGCCTGCGCGACATCGACTCCCGCCGCGGCGGGGCCGGACGGCCAGAAGGAGTGGACCAGTGAGCACGACCACGGCGGAGAAGCTCGCCGAGCTGCGCGCAAAGCTCGAGAAGGCGCGCGAGCCGGGCAGCGCCCGGGCCATCGAGCGCCGCGAGGCCGCAGGACGCCCCAGCGCCCGTGCGCGGATCGAGTCGCTGCTGGATGCGGGCTCGTTCCAGGAGATCGGCGCGCTGGCCAAGTCGCCCGGCAACGCCGACAACCCGTTCGGCGACGGCGTCGTCACGGGCCACGGCACCATCGAGGGCCGGCCGGTGGCCGTGTTCTCGCACGATCAGACGGTGTTCGGCGGCAGCATCGGCGAGGCGTTCGGCCGCAAGGTCGTCGCCACCATGGAGCACGCGGCCAAGGTGGGCTGCCCCATGATCGGCATCAACGACTCGGGCGGCGCGCGCGTGCAGGACGCCGTCACCTCGCTCGCCTGGTACGCCGAGATGGGCCCGCGGCACGCGCAGCTCGTCGGCGTCGTCCCGCAGATCTCGATCATGCTCGGCAACTGCGCGGGCGGCGCGGTGTATTCGCCCATCAACACCGACGTGGTGGTGGCCACCGAAGAGTCGCACATGTTCGTCACCGGCCCCGAGGTGATCCGCTCGGTGACGGGCGAGGACATCACCGTCGAGGAGCTCGGCGGCGCCTACCAGCAGGTGCAAAACGGCAACGTGCACCACGTGGCCAAGGACGAGGCGGCGGCGTTCGCGTGGGTGCGCGAGTACCTGAGCTACATGCCGTCCAACGCGTTCGAGCAGCCGCCGGTGATCAACCCGGGCCTCGAGCCCGAGGTCACCGACTCGGACCGCGAGCTCGACGCGCTGATCCCCGATGCCGACAACTCCGGCTACGACATGTACGACGTCATCATGCGGATCTTCGACGACGGCGCGTTCCACGAGCTGGCGTCGCAGACGGCCAACAACGTCATCACCGGCTTCGCCCGCATCGACGGGCGCGCGGTGGGCGTGGTGGCCAACCAGCCGTTCCACCTCTCGGGCGCGCTCGACGCCGCGGCCGCCGACAAGGCCACGCGGTTCGTGCGGCTGTGCAACGTGTACTCCATTCCGCTGGTGTTCCTGGTGGACACGCCCGGGTTCCTGCCGGGCGTGGAGCAGGAGCGGATCGGCGTGATCCGGCGCGGCGGGCGCTTCCTGTTCTCGTTCGTCGAGGCCACCGTCCCCAAGGTCACCGTGGTGATCCGCAAGGCCTACGGCGGCGGCTACGCGGTGATGGGCTGCAAGCAGCTCGGCGCCGACCTCAACTTCGCGTGGCCCACCGCCCGCATCGCGGTGATGGGCGCCGAGGGGGCCGTGACGCTGCTGCGCAAGCGCGAGATCGAGGCCGCCGGCGAGAAGGGCGAGGAGCTCAAGCAGCAGCTCATCAAGATGTACAACGAGTTCATCGCCACCCCGTACGTGGCGGCCGAGCGCGGATACATCGACGCCGTCATCGAGCCGTCGTCGACGCGCCTCGAGCTGCGCAAGGCGTTCCGGCTGCTGCGCGACAAGCACGTCATCGAGCCGCCGCGCAAGCACAAGCTGATGCCGGTGTAGCGGGGGCGGGGGCGGCGCCGCCTGCGTATCCACGCCGGGGGCGCCGCCCCGCCCGCCGTTCACACCGCCGGAGCGAACACCCGCCCCAGGCGGCCGCGCGCCCGCGAGAAGAGCAGGGCGTCGACGCTGATCCGGCCGGCGCCTGCCGCGGCGAGCCCCAGCGCGCCCGCGCCCAGGCCCAGCGCCAGCTCCCATCCGCCGTCGCCCACCCACAGGCCGTTGTCGACATGGGCGATGAGGATCGCACCCACCATGTCGAGCGCCAGCAGCACCCCCGCCAGCGGCACGAGCAGGCCCGCGATGAGCGCGGCGCCGCCGAGGATCTCCACCCAGGTGGCCAGGAACGCCGAGACGTCGGGCAGCGGCGCACCCATCGAATCGAACGCGGCGGCGGTGCCCGAGTGCCCCCAGGTGTTGAGCTTCTGCAGTCCGTGGGCCAGGAATATGACGCCGATGCCGACGCGGGCGAGAAGCAGCCCGAGGCTGCGGAGGATCGGTGCGGTGCGCTGCATGCGGGGTCCCTCGTGTCAGGGCCGGCGGGGGAGGAGCCCCCTCCGGCGAATAGTTGAAGTGTCATCTATCGACCCTCGACGGTAGAGGGCATTAGTTGAAGCGTCAAGTGCTGCCGCGTAGGCTCGGGGTGTGACTACGACGAGGGCGGAAAAGCCGGGGGAGCAGCAGACGCGCTGGCTCGACCCGCAGGAGCTGGAGGCGTGGGTGCAGGTGGCGCTGCTGATGTCGCACCTGCCGTCGGAGCTCGACGCCCAGCTCATGCGCGACTCCGGGCTCACGCACTTCGAATACGAGGTGCTCTCGCGGCTGTCGGAGGCCGAGCACCGCCGGCTGCGGATGAGCCGGCTCGCCGGTCTGGCGGGCGGATCGGTCTCGCGGCTCTCGCACGTGGTCAAGCGGCTCGAGAAGCGCGGCTGGGTGGAGCGCCGCCCGTGCCCGGAGGACCGCCGTTCCACGTTCGCGCACCTCACCGACGAGGGCTACGCCACCGTGGTCGCCGCGGCGCCGGGGTACGTCGAGAATGTCCGCGCGCTGGTGATCGACCGTCTCACGCGCCGCCAGCTCGACGAGCTCATCGCCATCGGCGGCCGGCTCAACGAATCCGTGGATCGCATCGTCTGACCTGGAGCGGAGCGCCCGCCGCCGGCCAGGAGTACTGACCGAGCGGTTCTTTCCGCCTTGGCGGCGACCGACGTAGCGCCACCTCCGCAAGCTGACGCAGCGCATCGTTACGGTTTTGGGCGTCGTGTTCGGCGAGGTCTTCGGTCGCGGCGAGCGGTCATACATGGACTCGCCGCGTCAACGACGGGTCGCGCGACCTTCAGGCGGTGACGTGGGGTGAGGGCAGCGTTCGGATGTGACATGGCTGGGCTCCTGGACAGACCGAAGGGCCGGCCAGCGGGCGTGGCCGGCCCTTCGAGTGTGAAAGACGTGGGCGGGGTTCGTGCGGCTCAGTCCACCGGGGAGACCCGGATGAGATTGCCGTCCGGGTCCGCAACCATGAATGTGCGGCCGAAGACGTCGTCGTGCGGTTCCTCCACGACGTGGACGCCCTTTGAGACCCAACTCGTGAAGGTCTCGTCAACTGCGGCCGCAGGGCCGGGCACCATCAGCCCGAGCTCGCTCGTGCGTGGGGTGCTCGGGACGGCGTGCTCGTTGCGGCCGGTCCACAATGCGAACAGGACGCCGGGGGCAACTTCGAAAGCCACGTAGCGGGGGCTGGTGAAGGTCGGTTCGATCTCGAACAGGTTGCCGTAGAAGGCGGTGGCGGCCTCTGCGTCACGGACGTAGATCAGGAACAGGTTGGGTGCGGGCATGGAGCGCTCCTCGGGTCGATGGATCTCGATACACGATCAGCAGACCGCCGAATCACGACAGGGCCTGTCATCTTTTCTGCGAGTATTGGCCGGCATGAAGGCTTCGAGGTTGCTGCACCTCCTGCTGCTCTTGCAGACGCGCCAGCGCATGACCACGACCGAGCTCGCCGAGCGTCTGGAGGTGTCCCGGCGGACGGTGCTCCGCGATGTCGAGGCGCTCTCGATGGCAGGTGTGCCGGTTTATGCCGAACGGGGACGCAACGGCGGGATCGTCTTGCTCCCCGGTGCACGGCTCAATGCCTCGCACCTGGAACCTGGGGAGCTGGAGGCACTGTCCGTCGCTGGTTTGGACGGCGAGCATCTCGAGCGCCTCGGACTGACTGCGGTGCATGAGACGGCCGCGCGCAAGATCGCTGCCCGTCAGGCCGCAGCGCCCGGGGCTCCGAACTTGACGCGATTGGCCGACCTGGTCGTGGTGGACAGCAGCGCGTGGCTGGAAAATCCGAGGACGGAGGTGGACGTCGCCGAATTCGCGTGGGCGCTGCGTCACCGACGTCGGATGCAAATCCAGTACCGGCGCAGCGCCGAGGGGCGGGCCTCGCCCCGCATCGTCGACCCGTACGGGCTCGTGGCGAAGTCGGGCCGCTGGTACCTCATCGCCGACGACCAGGGCACCGGCCGGTTGTTCGCCCTGGAACGGCTCTCGGACTACAAGCCGCTCGACGCACCGGCAGCCCTCCGCTCAGGTCAAACCCTCCGCACCGTGTGGGCGGCGCTGAAAGAACGCACCGAGTCGCCAGGTCGGGTGAGCGTGACCGTCCGCCTCCGAGAAAGCCGAGCCGACCTCGCACGACGCATCCTCGGCACCCGCATCCACGAGGTCTCCTACGCGGAGAAAGGGTGGTGCACCATCGTTGTCCGCTACCCCGACATCGAGTCAGTGCGTCAGCTCCTCCAGTTCGGCGACCACATCGAGATACTCACCCCGGAAACAGCCCGCGAACGCATCCGTCAGCTCGCCACGGACATGGCCGAGCGGCACTCGCCCCAGTCTGATGACCGGTAAGCGGCATACCCCACCGTCGATCAATGTCCCTGGTCAGTACAGCTAGGGCGCGGTTCCGCGGAACCGTCGCGATGTCCGTCCGCTGGGACGCCGGAGCAGCGGCTCGCCGGTTCTTTGGAGCCCGGCCGCCGGCCTTCAGGTGCGGTTCCGCGGAACCGACGATGGTCATGATTGCGGTTCAGCGGAACCGCCCCCCCGGGCCTGCCGCCGCGGTTCCGCGGAACCGTCTCGGTGTCCGTCCG
>CAZDSL010000014.1:0-18824 GCA_964507655.1 uncultured Mycobacteriaceae bacterium
GCGCCGCGTGCGCCTCGGCGCGGGCCCGGCCCGCCGCTCCGCGCCGGCGCGCGGTGCCCAGGTCGCGCGGGCGGTAGCCCTCCGGGTAGCCGGGATACGTGCGGTTGCGGGGATCGCGGGTGGTGCGCGAGGCCCTGCGCCGCGGCAGGTGGCGCACCACCGCGCCGCGCGCCCGCAGTCCCGCCTCGAGCAGTGCGCGCAGCCGCGGCGAGCCGGTGGGGAACCCGAAGGCGTCGGCCATCTGCTGATCGAGCATCGCGTACACGCCCTGCGCCACCAGCGGCCGCAGCGGCGCGGGGAACCAGGAGCAGTAGAGGTCGCGGGTGTAGCGGCCGATGGCGTTGTTGCTGGGCGCGTACCGGAACCTGTCGCGCTCGTACTCCAGCTTGAAGCGCGCGAAGGCGGCGTAGTCGGCCGGGATGTCGCGGATGCCCATGTGCCGGCCGATCTCCACGTAGTAGTGGTAGGCCGCCAGCCTCTCGACCGGGTCGAGCCGGCGCCAGCCGTACCGGTCGATCCAGTCGATGGGGTCGTAAATGAAGGTGGACAGCACGTAGAGCATGTCGTCGTTCGAGATGTCGTACATGCCGTGCATCCGGTTGATGTTGCGCACCGACTCGTGCCCGCGCTCGGAGTCGATGCCGTGCTCGAGCATCTCGGCCATGAGGATCGCGGTGTCGTCGTAGCGCTTCTGCGGCCGCCGCTCGAACTCGCCCGAGCGCTCCAGCACCGCCGACACCGTCGGCACGCAGTAGGTGCGGAACAGCGCGAACTCGAGTGAGCGCTGGTAGTCGAACGGGAACTCGAACCCGGCGGTGAGCCGGTGGATCTCGTGCCTGTCGCGCTCCGGGTCGAGGGTGCGGATGTACGGCAGCCAGGTGAACACCCCCGGCCGGCTGCGGATGCCCATATGTGCGTGTCCTCTCTGTTCGTCGGGACGGCCGCGGCGGCCGGCCCCGTGTGCCCGCCGGTGGCGGGGCCGGCCGGTCAGCGCCCGTGCCGCAGCCGCAGCATGGCGCGCGCCATGCGCATGTCGCGCCTGCGCCGGTGCAGCGTCATCAGCCGCAGCGGCGTGGCGAACCGGGTGACGGTGACCGACGCGGCCACCGAGAATTCACGCAGGCCGTCGTCGCCGTGGATGCGGCCGAAGCCCGAGTCGCCGACCCCGCCGAACGGCAGCGCCGGCACCCCCGCGAAGCCGAGCACCGAGTTCACGGTCACGGCGCCGCAGCGCAGCCGCTCGGCCACGGCGCGCCCGCGCTCGGCGTCGCCGGTGAACACCGACGCGGCCAGCCCGTAGCGGGAGGCGTTGGCGCGGCGCACGCCCTCGTCCAGGTCGCGCACCTTCTCCACCACGATCACGGGGCCGAACGTCTCGTCCGACGCGGCGGGCGCGTCCTCGGGCACATCGGTGAGCACCACCGGGTCGATGAGCCTGCCGCGCACCGCGTCCTCGCCGCCCACCAGGGCCCGGGCACCGCGGGAGAGCGCGTCGGCGATCTGCCCGCGCACGATCCCCACCTGCTCCGGCATCGTCATCGGCCCGTAGGCCTCCCCCGCCCGCGCCGCCCTGGCCCGGGCTCCGAGCTCGGCGACGAACGCGTCGTAGGCCTCCTCCTCGACGTACACGCGCTCGACGCCGGCGCAGGTCTGGCCCGCATTGCCGAACCCGCCGAACGCCGCGTACTCGGCGGCCGCGGCGATGTCGGCATCCCGGGCGACGAGCATCGCGTCCTTGCCGCCGCACTCGGCGACGATCGGGGTCAGCGACTCGGCGCACGCCGCCATGACCTTCTTGGCCGTGGCGGTGGAGCCGGTGAAGGCGAGCTTGTCGACGCCGCCGCGGCACAGCGCCGCGCCGGTGGACCCGTCGCCGGTGAGCACCTGCAGCACCGGCTGCGGCGCGGCCAGCGATCCCCAGGCCTGCGCCAGCCACAGCCCCACGCCGGGCGTGAGCTCGCTGGGCTTGAACACCACCGCGTTGCCGGCGGCCATCGCGTACGCGATCGACCCCATCGGCGTGTACACCGGGTAGTTCCAGGGGCCGATCACGCCGACGACGCCGAAGGGGCGCCGGCCCACGGAGGCCTCCTGGTCGACGCCCACCACGCCCGAGCCGACCTTCCTGCGGCGCAGCACCCGGCGGGCGTTGCGCCCCGCCCAGTCGAGGTGCTCCACCGCGAGCATGACCTCGAGCAGCGCGTCGTCGTGCGGCTTGCCCGTCTCGCGGGCGATCACGCCGGCCAGCTCGCCGGCGCCGCGCGCGAGGACGCGCCCGAACTCCGCCAGCCAGGCCCGCCGCCCGCGGTACCCCTGCGCCTCCCACCACTGCGCCGCCGTGCGGGCGGTGTCGACGGCCGCGCGCACCTGCTCGGCGCCCGCCACCGGGTGCACGGCGATGGTCTCTCCGGTACGCGGATCCTCGCTGGCCAGGTTCCCGAGGCCCGGCCCCTCCGCGCCGGGCGCGTCCGTCCCCGTGCGTGCGTCCGTCCCCGTGCGTGCCTCCGTGCCCACCTGCGCCTCCGATCCCGTGCCTGCGTTGCCCAGCTTCTGCGATGCCCTGTGCCTGCGGTGCCCGGTTCCTGGGAACCCTGTTCCCAAGAACCCTGTGCCGCCGGCCCGCTCTGCCGGGCGGCATCTCCGAGCATCGCCCAAAATCGCATCACATATATTTGATGTGGCATATCGTGACGATCACCACACTATGTGCGGCGGTCCCGCCCGGCAAGAAGGCCCGGGCGGAGCGCCGGGACACCTCGCCGGCGATCGGCGGCGCCCGGCCCGCCGCGCGAACGCTCAGGAGGGCAGATGGCACACGCGCGCACCGGCATCGCACGGGGCATCACCGACGTCTCCACCGGGATCCCCCCGGCCGACCTCGGCTTCACCGACGAGCAGGCCGCGTTCCAGAGGGCGATCGCCGACTTCTGCCGCCGCGAGTGCGGCACCCGCGAGCAGCGCGACGCGCTCACCGACGGGGGCGAGGCCCACCACAACGAGGGGCTCTACCGCGCGATGGCCGGCCTGGGCTGGCTGGGCCTCACCGTGCCCGAGCAGTACGGCGGCTCCGACGGCTCGATGGTGGACCTGTGCATCCTGCTCGAGGCCACCGCGCGCGGCATGGCGCCGGTGGGCGGCATCGGCCCCACCCTCATCACCGGCGCCAACTACCAGCACTTCGGCTCCGAGCAGCAGAAGAAGCAGGTGCTCGGCGGCATCGTCGAGGGCAACTCGTACTCGATCTCGATGTCCGAGCCCGGCGCCGGATCGGACGTGGGCAGCCTCGCCTGCAAGGCCGAGCGCACCGCCGACGGCTGGGTGGTGGACGGGCAGAAGACGTGGTGCTCCAACGCGCACATCGCCGAGTCGATCCTGCTGGTGGCGCGCACCTCCCGCGGCGGCGACAAGCACCACGGCCTGACGATGTTCCACGTGCCCGCCGACACCCCCGGCCTGACGATCCGCCCCATCCCCACCATGGGCGGCAAGGACGTCAACGACCTCTACTTCTCCGGGGTGCACCTGCCGGACGACGCGGTGGTGGGCGAGGTCGACGGCGCCTGGGGCCAGCTGATGACCGGCCTGAACCTCGAGCGGCTGATCCTGGGCGCGATGATGCTCGGCACCGCCCAGCGCGCCTTCGCCGACGCGCTCGGCTTCATCACCGAGCGCGAGCAGTTCGGCCGCCCGGTGGGCACCTTCCAGGCGCTGCGGCACCGCATCGCCGACCTGGCCACCGAGATCGAGTGCACACGGCTGCTCGTCTACCAGCTCGCCCGCATGGTCGACGCCCACCCCACCTCCCTGTTCCCCCGCGAGGCGTCGATGGTCAAGCTCAAGGCCACCGAGACGGCCAAGCGGGTGGCGCTCGAGGGCATGCAGATGATGGGCGGCTACGGCTACGCCACCGAGTTCGACATGGAGCGGCACGTGCGCGCCACGCTGGTCTCGTCGATCTACGGCGGCACCAACGAGATCCAGCGCGACGTCATCGGCAAGACTTACGGGCTGTGAGGTATCCCCGATGAGCGCCCCCGCGCACCGCACCGAACGCCTGCGGCGACGGCCCCAGCTGTCCGACGACGTCGCCGACCACGTCCGCAGCCGCATCATGTCGGGCCAGGTGCGCCCGGGCGAGTACATCCGGCTCGACGAGACGGCCGCCGGGCTGGGCGTCAGCGTCACCCCCGTGCGGGAGGCGCTGTCGACGCTGCGCGGCGAGGGCCTCGTCGAGTCGGTGCCGCACCGCGGCTACGTGGTCAACCCCCTCACCCGCGGCGACGTCGCCGACATCTTCTGGCTTCAGGGCCAGATCGCCGTCGAGCTCGCCACGCGGGCGGCGGGGCTGGCCACCGCCGCCGATCTCGACGACCTGACGCGGCTGTGCGACGCGCTCGCCGCGGCCACCGACGGCGGCGACGCCGACGCGATCGCGCTGGCCGAGTTCGAGTTCCACCGGCGGCTCAACCAGATCGCCGGCTCGGCCAAGCTCGCCTGGTTCCTGCACGGCGCCGTGCGGTACACGCCGCACCGGCTGTACGCGACCGACCCCGACTGGGGCGCGTTCGCGGTGTCGGGGCACCGGCGCCTCATCGGCGCGCTGCGCGACGGCGACCTGGCCGGGGTGGAGAAGGAGACGCGCCTGCAGTTCTCCGACGGGGCCCGCCGGCTCATCGCGCACCTCGACGCCGTGGGGATGTGGCCCGACGAGGCGTGAGCCCCGTCAGCCGTGGATCAGCGGCACCAGCAGGGTGCGGGCGAAGGCGCGCGCCTCGGCATCGGTGGCGACCCGCGGCGGGCCGTCGGGCGTGAGCAGGAGCGACTGGGTGAGCCGGGCCAGCACCGACGCGAGGGCGGGCACGTCGTCGAGCCGGGGCGGGGTGCCCGCCTCCTCGGCCACGCGCCGGCGCACCGCGGCGATCTTCTCGCCGAGGAACGACGCCGCCAGCTCGAGCACGCCGCCCGCGCCCACGGTGAGCGAGCGCAGCGTCTCGTCGCGGTCCACGCGCAGCATCCGCGCCAGCAGCGGGTTCTCGCGCACCGACCGCACGGTGACGGTGAAGAAGGTGACCACGTACTCGGTGAGGTCGTCGATGCCGTCGATCGCCCGCTCGATCTCGGCGAGCACCCGCGCCGCCTCGTAGAGGAACGCCGCCTGCACCACCTGCTCCTTGGTGCCCAGGCGGCGGTAGAGGGTGGCCCTGTTGACGCCGGCGCGCCGGGCGATGTCGTCGGTGCTCGTCTTGCGCACGCCCGTGAGCGCGAGCTGCTCGAGCGCCGCCTCGAGGATGCGGGCGTCGCCGTCGGGCACCCGCGCGCCCGGGGCCAGCAGTGCATGGAGGGCGTCGGTCATGGCGACAGGCTAGCCACCCCTTGCGCACCACGGCACGGAGTGCAACAGTTGGAAGTGAATTGTTGCATCCACGGTCCGCGGTGGCGCATCGGCCGCGCGGGCCGGCGCCGGCAGGACGGACCGGCACCGGCGATACCGACCGACACCAGCCGGCACGCCCGGCACGGAGGACAGATGACCGCCACGACAAGACAGCACACCCCCTTCCCCGCCGGCGGCCCCACCGGCCCCGGTACCGCGCCGCGCGCGCTCCCGCCGCTTCCGGCCACCGAGGCCGACGGCTCCCCCGTCCTCGGCATGGCCGACTACGTGGGCGAGGCCTACGTGTTCCTCGGCGCCGGTGCCGCCGTGCTGCTGCAGCTGGCGATGCCGGGCGTGGGCCACGGGGTGGCCGACCACAGCGAGGTGCTCAGCCGCCCGCTCAGCCGCCTGCGCACCACCATGAGCTACATCTACGCCGTGGCGCTGGGCACCGAGGAGGAGAAGCGCGCGATCGTGCGGCTCACCAACAAGGCCCACGTGCCGGTGCGCTCCGCGACGTACAACGCCTTCGACCCGCACCTGCAGATGTGGGTGGCCGCCACGCTCTACCACGGCGGCGTCGACCTGTACCGGCGCTTCCACGGCCGGCTGGGCCCCGTCTCGGCCGAGCGCATCTACCGCGAGTCGATGGAGTACGGCACCGCGCTGCAGGTGCGCCCGGAGATGTGGCCGGACGACGTGGCCGGCTTCACCGAGTACTGGGAGCGCACGATGGGCGAGCTCTCGGTGGACGACCAGGTGCTCGCGTTCACGCACAAGCTGCTCTCCGCGCGCAACGCCCCGTGGTTCCTCAAGCCGTTCATGCCGCTCAACCGCTTCGTCACCACGGGGCTGCTGCCGCAGCAGGCGCGCGACGCGTTCGAGCTGCCGTGGAGCCCACGCGACCAGCGCCGCTTCGACCTGCTCTTCCGCATCCTGCCCGCCGTGTACCGGTGGATCCCGCGCCCGGTGCGCACGCTGCCGTCGCGGCTGTACCTGGGCGACATGCGCCGGCGCATCCACTCGGGCCGCGGCCTGGCGCACTGACCCGCCGGGCGCGCTGCGCCCGCGCGCGACAGGGCCCCCGCTCCGCCTTCCGGCGGACCCGGGGGCCCTGCGCTGCGCTGCCGTGCCGGAGCCGCCTACCAGCCCCTGCGCTGCGGGGCCGAACCCAGCAGAGCGTTCTGCCGCGCGGCGCTGCGGCTGCGGTACACCACGTACGGCCGGAACAGGTACCACACCGGCGCGCTGAACACGTGCACGAGCCGGGTGAACGGCCAGATCGCGAACAGCACCAGGGCGATGGCCACGTGCACCTGGAACTGGGTGGGCGCCGCGGCCATCAGGCTGCCGTCGGGCTGCAGGCTCCAGAAGTCGCGGAACCAGGGCGACACCGTCTCGCGGTAGTTCGCGTCGGGCGCGGTGCCCGTGGGCGTCATGCCGATGACGGTGGTGGACAGGCCGGCCACGATCGTCGCGACCAGCAGCACATACATCCACTTGTCGTTCCACGTGGTGGCGATGAACACCGGGCCGGTGCGGCGGCGCCGGTAGATGAGGATGCCCACGCCCACCAGCGTGGCCAGGCCGGCGATGCCGCCCGCGCTCAGCGCCACCCAGTGGTAGGCGTGCTCGTCGATGCCGATCGCGTCGGTCCAGCTCTGCGGGATGACGAGGCCGATGATGTGGCCCAGGAACACGACGATGATGCCGTAGTGGAACAGCGGGCTGCCGATGCGCAGCAGCCTCGACTCGTAGAGCTGCGACGAGCGCGTGGTCCACCCGAACTTGTCGTAACGGTAGCGCCAGATCAGCCCCACGATCATCAACGCCAACGACACGTACGGGATGATGTCCCAGAAGATCGACAGGGCCTCGTTGTCACTGTTCATCGGGGTCCTCCCACCGTGCGCAGCGACGCCGCGAGGGCGTCCACCGGCACCGTCACCGAATAGGGTTCCAGGCCCACCGATTCGCTCGGGGGACCCTGCTGCGCGATGCGCTGCGCCTCGCGCTGCGTCTGTTCCGGATCGGGCTCGGGCACCGTGGCCAGCACCGCCTCGAGGGCGCCGGCGAACGGCGACCCGGCGTCCTCCAGGGCCGCGCGCAGCAGCTCGAGCGGCGCCCGGTAGCGGGTGAGCAGCGCCAGGCCCGCCTCGGGATCGACGGTGGCGCCGAACTCGAGCACCACGGCGAGGTGGTCGGGCAGCTCGCCGTCGGGCGGCTCCACTCCGGCCTCGCGGTAGGCATCGGCGAATGCCAGCATCGCGTTGCCGCGGTTGCGGGTGTCGCCGTCGGTCCAGTAGGTGAGGAACAGCGCCCGGCGGCGCCGCAGGTCGAAGGTCTCGACGTAGCGCTGCGCGGCCTCGTGCACCGGCACGCCCCGCAGCCCGTCGAGCGTCCGGCGCAGCGGGTCGGCCACCACCGGGGGCAGGTCGCCGAGCACGCCCGCCACCAGCTCCAGGCGCCGCGCGTATCCCGGCCCGTCCGCCTCCCCCGCGGCGGCGTCGTCCGGGTACTCGAGCAGCAGCGACACCGCCTGCCACACCACCCGCCGGTGGCGGTCGGCCAGCCCGGCCGACTTGCGGAACAGTCTCATCGCACGGAGTCCTCTCCGGCGTCCGCGCCCTCGCCGGGCTCGTCGCCGTGCTCGGGGAACAGCCCGGGAGGCGAGCCCAGCCCGTCCCAGTTGAGCAGGTTCACGCGTGATCCGGCCGGCCGGTCGCTGGTCTGCCGCTCCTTGAGCGCGTTGAACGTCTCCACCGCCACGGGGGCCGGCTTGCCCGACGTCTCGCCGAACGGGCCGGAACCCACCATGTACATGCCGGGCCCGCCCTCGAAGTTGAGCGGGCACTCGGTGGCCGTCTCCTCGAGCTTGTGGCCCTCGTTCTGGTAGGCGGTGGGGATGACGTAGCGCTCGTCGTACTTGGCCAGGGCCAGCAGCCGGTACATCTCGTACATCTCGTCCTCGCCCATGCCCACGGAGGCGGGGATGTGCGCCTGCGGCTCGCGGCCCAGGTTGATGTCGCGCATGTACGAGCGCATCGCGGCGAGCTTGTGCAGCACGTCGTCGATGATGCCGACGTCGCCGGCGGTGAACAGCCCCGCCAGGTACTCCTTGGGGATGCGCAGCGCGTCGATGGCGCCGAACAGGTTGCCCACGTCCTCGGCGTCGTGGCCGTCGCGGGCGATGGCGTCGACGACGGGCGAGAGCGGCGGGATGTACCAGACCATGGGCATGGTGCGGTACTCCGGGTGCAGCGGCAGCGCCACCTTGTACTTCTTGATCAGCGCGTAGATCGGGGAGCGCTGTGCGCCCTCGATCCACTCCTCGGCGATGCCCGCCTCGCGCGCGCCGGCGATGACCTCCGGGTCGCGCGGGTCGAGCAGCACCTTCATCTGGGCCTCGTAGAGGTCCTTCGGGTCCTCCGTGCTGGCGGCCTCGAGCACGGCGTCGGCGTCGTAGAGCATGAGGCCGATGTAGCGCAGGCGGCCCACGCACGTCTCGGCGCACACCGTGGGCAGGCCCACCTCGATGCGCGGGTAGCAGAACGTGCACTTCTCGGCCTTGCCCGTGCGGTGGTTGAAGTACACCTTCTTGTACGGGCAGCCCGACACGCACATGCGCCAGCCGCGGCACTTGTCCTGGTCGACCAGGACGATGCCGTCCTCGCTGCGCTTGTAGATGGCGCCCGAGGGGCACGACGCGGCGCACGACGGGTTGAGGCAGTGCTCGCAGATGCGCGGCAGGTAGAACATGAAGGTCTCTTCGAGCTGCATCTTGACCTTCTCGGAGACCTGCTTGAGGATCGGGTCGCCGGGCACGATCTCGGGGCTGCCGCCGAGGTCGTCGTCCCAGTTGGACGACCAGGTGATCTTCATGGGCTCGCCGCTGAGCAGGCTGCGCGGCTTGGCGACGGGGATGTGGTCGCCGGCGGGGGCCGTCGTCAGGTTCTCGTAGTCGTAGGTCCAGGGCTCGTAGTAGTCCTGG
The DNA here is from genome assembly GCA_964507655.1 of uncultured Mycobacteriaceae bacterium. Classification (GTDB taxonomy): domain Bacteria; phylum Actinomycetota; class Actinomycetes; order Mycobacteriales; family Mycobacteriaceae; genus Tomitella. The sequence continues at coordinate 9,366 of CAZDSL010000014.1, forward strand.
ATCGACGGCAGCTTGGGGTTCGAGAAGATGCTGACGAGCTTCTTGACGCGCCCGCCGGCCCGCAGCCGCAGCCGGCCCTTCTTGTCGAGGACCCAGCCGCCCTGCCACTTGTCCTGGTCCTCGTAGGTGCGCGGGTACCCCTGGCCGGGCCGGGTCTCGACGTTGTTGAACCAGACGTACTCCATGCCGGCGCGGTTGGTCCACGCCTGCTTGCATGTGACGGAGCAGGTATGGCACCCGATGCACTTGTCGAGATTCATCACCATGCCCATCTGGGCCATGACGCGCATCAGTAGGTCACCTCCTGGGAACGGCGGCGGACGAACGTGACCTCGTCACGCTGATTGCCCGTGGGGCCGAGATAGTTGAACGCGTAGCTGTTCTGGCCGTAGCCGCCGGCCAGGTGCGAGGGTTTGACCAGCAGCCGTGTGATGGAGTTGTGGATGCCGCCGCGGCGGCCCGTCGTCTCCGAGAGCGGGGTGTCGATGGTGCGCTCCTGCACGTGGTAGACGAACACCACGCCCTTGGGGATGCGGTGCGAGATGATCGCGCGGCACACGAACACGCCGTTGCGGTTGACGGCCTCCACCCACTCGTTGTCGGACGCGCCGATGGTGGTGGCGTCGTCGGGCGACATCCACATCGTGGGGCCGCCGCGCGAGAGCGAGAGCATGAAGAGGTTGTCCTGGTACTCCGAGTGGATCGACCACTTGGAGTGCGGGGTCAGGTAGCGCACCGCCAGGCCCAGCTCGCCCGTCTCGCCGAGCTTCGGCTCGCCGTAGAGGGCGTGCAGGTTCATCGGCGGGCGGTAGACGGGCATCTGCTCGCCGATCTCCTCGAGCCAGTCGTGGTCGAGGAAGAAGTGCATGCGGCCGGTGACGGTGTGGAACGGCTTGAGCAGCTCGATGTTCTGGGTGAACGGGGCGTAGCGCCGCCCGCCCGTCTCGCTGCCCGACCACTCGGGGCTGGTGATCACCGGCACCGGGTGGGCCTGGGTGTCCTGGAACGTGATGTGCCGCTCCTCGGAGCCCTCGGCCAGCTGCGCCATGCGCCGGCCCGTCTGCCGCTCGAGGTCCTCGAAGCCCTGCACCGCCAGGCGGCCGTTGGTGGTGCCGGAGAGCCGCAGCACCGCCTCGCACATCTTGGGCGAGGTGTCGATGGCGGGCCGGCCCGCGCCTGCGCCGCGGTCCATCACGCCGTGCATGGCGGCGAGCTCGCGCACCTCCTCGTCGGGGTGGAAAGTCACACCCTTGGTGGTCATGCCGAGCGTGTCCACCAGCGGGCCGAGCGTCTCCCACTTGTCGGCGATGGCGGAGTAGTCGCGCTCGACCACGACGAGCGGCCCCATCGTCTTGCCCGGCACGGGCGTGGCGCCCGTCTCGAGCCAGTTGTTCTCGACGCCGCCGGGGTAGGCCGTCTCGCCGGGGGTGTCGTGCTGCAGGGTGCCCAGCACCACGTCCTTGCGCGTGCCCAGGTGCCGGGCGGCCAGCCGGCTGAACACCCGCGCGATGGTCTGGAAGGCCTCGAAGTCGGTGCGCGACTCCCACGGGTGGTCGATCGCCGGCGAGAACGCGTGCACGTAGGGGTGCATGTCGGTGCTGGAGAGGTCGTACTTCTCGTACCAGGTGGCGGCCGGCAGGACCACGTCGGAGAGCAGCGTCGTGGACGTCATGCGGAAGTCGATCGACATGACCATGTCGAGCTTGCCCTCGGGCACCTCGGCGTTGCCGTCGGCGTCGGTGGGCACGCGCACCGTCACCGGGCGGACGTCCTCGGGCATCGGCTCGGCGCTCATGTTCGACGAGGTGCCCAGCAGGTGCTTGAGGAAGTACTCGTTGCCCTTGGACGAGGAGCCGAGCAGGTTCGAGCGCCAGATGCTCAGCACGCGCGGCCAGTTGCGCGGGTCGTCCGGGTCGGTGACCGCCAGCCGCAGCGCGCCGGAGCCCAGCTGCTCGGCCACGTAGCCGGGGATGTCCTCGCCGCGGCCGGCGGCCTCGGCCTCATCGGCCACGTCGAGGCTCGAGCGGTCGAACTGCGGGTAGAACGGCGACCAGCCCATGGCCGTGGCCGCCGAGACGACGTCCATGGTGTGCTTGCCCGCGAAGCGCCCGCGGCCCAGCGGCGACGAGAGCGCGTCGGCCCGGTAGTTGTCGTAGCTCCACTGGTTGGTGTGCGCATACCAGTAGGTGGTGCCCGCCATCTGGCGCGGCGGACGCGACCAGTCCAGGCCCATCGCCAGCGTCGTGTAGCCGGTGATGGGGCGCACCTTCTCCTGGCCCACGTAGTGCGCCCAGCCGCCGCCGTTGCGGCCCATCGCGCCGGTGAGCAGCAGAAGCGAGAGCACCGCGCGGTAGGTGGCGTCGCCGTGGAACCACTGGCAGATGCCCGCGCCCATGATGATCATGGTGCGGCCGTTCGACTCGATGGAGTTCTCGGCCATCTGCCGCGCGACCCGCACCGCCTGCTCGGCGCTGACGCCCGTGATGGGCTCCTGCCAGGCCGGCGTGCACGGCACCGTCGCGTCGTCGAACCCGGTGGGCCACTGGCCCGGCAGGCCCGGGCGGCCCACCCCGTACTGGGCGAGCATGAGGTCGAGCGTGGTGCACACGAGCCTGCCGCCCACCCGGCGCACGGGCACGCCGCGGCGATGCACCTCGGCGCGCCCCTCGACGGTGTCGAAGCCGGTGACCAGCACCTCCACGCACTCGGGCGGCTCGCCCTGCCACGAGTGCCCGCCGCCGGGCGCGTCCTCGCGGCCCACGGTGAGGCGCGGGACGATGTCGCCCAGGTCGAGGTTCCACTGCCCCTCGTCGGACTTGCTGTAGCGGTGGCCGAGGCTGCCGCGCGGCACCGCGGGGGCGTCGGTCGCGGCGTCGAGCAGCACCGGCTTGAGCGCGGCGAGCTCCTGGTCGGCCTCCGGCCCGGGGAGGTCGGCGGCGGTGAGCCGCTTGCCCGCGATGTAGGCGCCGTCGCGCTCCTCGAGCGTGATCAGGTAGGGCAGGTCGGTGAAGCGCGAGGAGAAGTCGTCGAAGAAGGGGACGGAGCGGTCCACGTAGTTCTCGCGCAGCATCACGTGGCCCATGGCCATCGCCAGCGCGCCGTCGGTGCCGGCCGCGCACGGCATCCACTCGTCGGCGAACTTGGTGTTGTCGGTGTAGTCGGGGCTGATCGAGACGACCTTGGTGCCGCGGTAGCGCACCTCGGTCATCCAGTGCGCGTCGGGCGTGCGGGTGATCGGCACGTTCGAGCCCCACATCAGCAGGTACGACGCGTCCCACCAGTCGCCCGACTCGGGCACGTCGGTCTGGTCGCCGAACACCTGCGGCGAGGCGACGGGCAGGTCGGCGTACCAGTCGTAGAAGGAGGTCATGACGCCGCCGAGCAGCTCGATGAACCGGGCGCCCACGGCGTGCGAGATCATCGACATGGCGGGGATCGGCGAGAAGCCGGCGACGCGGTCGGGCCCGTACTCCTTGATGGTGTGCACGTGGGCGGCGGCGACCATCTCGGCCGCCTCCTCCCAGCCGATGCGCACCAGGCCGCCCTTGCCGCGGGCCTGCTGGTAGCGGCGGCGGCGCTCGGGATCGGACTGGATGTCGGCCCAGGCCAGGACCGGGTCGCCCAGGCGCGCCTTCGCCTCGCGGTACATCTCCACCAGCACGCCGCGGCCGTACGGGTAACGCACGCGCGTGGGCGAGTAGGTGTACCAGGAGAACGCGGCGCCGCGCGGGCAGCCGCGGGGCTCGTACTCGGGACGGTCGGGGCCCACCGAGGGGTAGTCCGTCTCCTGGGTCTCCCAGGTGATGATGCCGTCCTTGACGTAGATCTTCCACGAGCACGAGCCCGTGCAGTTGACGCCGTGCGTGGAGCGGACCACCTTGTCGTGGCTCCAGCGGTCGCGGTAGAAGATGTCGCCCTCGCGCCCGCCGACGATGCTGATGGTGCGCTTGTCGTCCGAGTAGTCGGTGCCGCGGCGGAAGAACCGCCCGGTGTCGAGCAGGACGTCCGCCAAGGGGCCGTCCGTCTGCGCCTTGCCGCGGCGCGGGGAGCCCGTCCGCGGGATGTCGGTGGAAGTCACTCCGGTCTCCTTGATGCTGCGATGGTCGCTGCTGAGTGGTGGTGCGGGGCCGCGCCCCGCGGCGCGCCCGCGCGCGAGGGCGGGTGCGCGGCGGTCACGAGCCGACCCCCTGCGGCTTGCGGCCCGGCCGCTGCACGCGTTTGGTGGGATCGTCGGCCGGCAGGAGCATCGCCGTGTAGACGAGGATCACCACGGCGGCGATCACCAGCAGGGTCAGCCCCACGTGGTAGTTGTTGCCGGCCTCGTTGAAGGTGGCGCCCATGATCAGCGGCGGGAAGTAGCCGCCCAGGCCGCCGGCGGCGCTGACCATGCCGGTGACGCTGCCGACCTTGTTGGCGGGGGCGAGCTGCGAGAGCCACGCGAACACGCCGCCGGTGCCGATGCCCAGGAAGAAGGCCAGCCCGCCGAAGACGAGCCCCGCCTGCCACTCGGGCTTCGGCTGCATGTTGACCAGCGCGGCGAACACGGCGGTGCCGGCGATGGCGACGAGCACGACGTTCTTGGGCGGGATGCGGTCGGAGATCATGCCGCCGATGGGGCGCGCGATCACGGCCGCCAGCGCGAACGCGGCCGTGCGGCTGCCCGCCTCGATGGGGTTGAAGTCGTAGACGTCGATCTTGGCGATGTACGTGGGCAGGTAGCTGCTGAACGCGACGAAGCCGCCGAAGAGCAGGCCGTAGAGCACGCACATGTTCCAGGTGACCGGCAGCTTGACCGTGGCCCACAGCTTGGGGATGAACGGGTCGGTCTGCGGCTGCCAGCCCGGGGCGTTGCGGGCGAACAGGAACACCAGCACGGCCGTGCCGGCGAGGATCACCGCGAGGATCACGTGCGTCTGCATGCCGCCGAACCAGTTGTCGAACCGCGGGGTGAAGAACGCCGCCACCGCGGTGCCCACCATGCCGGCGCCGAAGACGCCGGTGGCGAAGCCCTTGCGCTCCGGCGGGAACCACGCGCTGACGAACGGGATGCCGACGGCGAACACGGTGCCCGCCACGCCCAGCAGCAGCGCCGAGGCCAGCAGGGCGCCGTAGTTGCCGGAGTTGCCGAAGTACCCCACCAGCAGGATGGGGATGATCGAGGCCACCGTGACGCCGAAGAGCATCGTGCGGCCGCCGAAGCGGTCGGTCAGCGCGCCCACGGGGATGCGCCCGAGCGAGCCGACGAGCACCGGCATCGCCACCATGATCGCGCTCTGGGACGACGACAGATGCATCGAGTCGGAGTACCGCGAGGAAAGCGGCCCGATGTCGTTCCACACCCAGAAGTCGATCATCGACACGAAAGTGGCAAGAAACAGATTGCCGCGTGCCCCCAAGCGAAAGTTCACAGGCCCTCCTGTGCGTCGGCTGCGACTTCGTAACCACGGCTCAGCATGCGCGGCACTCCGCGCACCCGTCACCGGAAACCACCCGATTCCGATCTCAAACTAGCCCAGTCCGCCTGCGCCCGTACGTGGTCCGACACACATCGCCCGGGGGAAAAGAGGGCGCGCGAACGCCGGGTGCGGGCCGCCCCGCGCGCCGCCGATTTACATCACATCGACGTTCTAAATTTCCGCGCACGTCGGCCGCCACTACGCCCCGGCGGCCCTCCGAAACCGACCCAAGCGCTTGCTAGGCTCGGCGCATCGTGGCTTTGGACACACGCCGCGAACCGATTCATTCCACCGTGGGGAGAATGCCGTGACGACGAATGACAAGGCCGCAGCGGACGCGCAGGGGGCGCCGGACGGGCGTGGGCGGGGCGCCGGGCGCGGCGGCCCGCTGCACGGGGTGCGGGTGGTCGAGCTGGCCGGCATCGGCCCCGGCCCGCACGCCGCCATGCTGCTGGCCGACCTGGGCGCCGACGTCGTCCGCGTCGACCGCGGCGGCCGCCTGCCCGCGCAGCCGGGCCGGCACGACCAGCTTCTGCGCGGGCGCCGCACCGTGGCCGCCGATCTCAAGGACCCGGCCGACGTCGAGCGGGTGCTGCGGCTCGTCGACCGCGCCGACGTGCTCATCGAGGGCTTCCGCCCGGGCGTCACCGAGCGCATGGGGCTGGGCCCCGACGTGTGCCTGGAGCGCAACCCGCGCCTGGTGTACGGGCGCATGACGGGCTGGGGGCAGGAGGGCCCCATGGCCGCCCGCGCGGGGCACGACATGAACTACATCAGCCTCACCGGCGTGCTGCACGCCATCGGCCGCGCCGGGGAGCGCCCGGTGCCCCCGCTCAACCTCGTCGGCGACTTCGGCGGCGGGTCGATGTTCCTCGTCTTCGGGGTCCTCGCCGCACTGCACGAGGCCGGCGCCTCGGGCCGCGGCCAGGTGGTGGACGCGGCGATGATCGACGGCGCGACGCTGCTCGCCCAGATGATGTGGTCGTGGCGCGGCAGCGGCATGTGGACCGACGAGCGCGGGGCGAACATGCTCGACGGCGGCGCCCCCTACTACGACACCTACGAGTGCGCCGACGGCCGGTATTTCGCGGTGGGCGCGATCGAGCCGCAGTTCTGGGCGCAGCTGCTCGAGGGCCTGGGCCTGGACGCGCAGGACCTGCCCGGCCAGCACGACCGCCCCCGCTGGCCCGAGCTGCGCGCCGCGATCGCCGGCGCCTTCGCCGGCCGCACCCGCGACGAGTGGGCGCGGGTCTTCGACGGCACCGACGCGTGCGCCACGCCGATCCTCGACTTCGGCGAGGCGGCGCAGCACCCGCACGTGGCGGCGCGCGGCATCCTCGCGGAGGTGGACGGCGTGCTCCAGCCGATGCCCGCGCCGCGGTTCTCGCGCACCCCGGCGCCCGTCCCCGAGGCCCCGCCCCAGGAGTACACCGACATCGACTCGGTCTGGTCCTGACGGCCCGCCCGTCCCCGCGGCCCGGTTGCGCTCACGTCGCGCGGCCGGGCCGTAAGCTCGACGGGGCAGGAGACGACACCGACCGGAGGAGGCACCATGGCCGAGCCCCCCGCCCCCCGCGGTGACGCGGACGCCGCGGCCCCGCCCGCGTCCCGCGCCTCCGCGGCGTCGACGGAGCTGGTCACCGACGAGGGCCGCACCGTCATCACCGACACGGTCGTCGCCAAGATCGCCGCCACCGCCACCCGCCAGGTCGACGGCGTGCACGCGCTCGGCGGCGGCGGCACGGCCCGCGCGGTCGACGCGCTGCGCGGCCGCATCCCCGGCGCGCGCGTCAACCATTCGCAGGGCGTGGCCGTGGAGGTGGGCGAGCGGCAGGCCGCCGTCGACATCGGCATCGTCGCCGACTACGGCGTCGCCATCTACGACCTCGCCGCCGCGATCCGCCGCGACGTCATCGACGCCGTCGAGCGGATGACGGGCCTCGAGGTGGTGGAGGTCAACGTCACCGTCTACGACGTGCACCTGCCCGACGAGAACGACCCGCCCGAGTACGAGGCGTCGTCGCGCGTGCAATGACGCGGCCCGCCCGCACCGATCCCGCCCCGCACCCACAGGAGCACCCATGAGCACGGCAGCCGTCGGCCTTCTGGCCGGCATCCTCCTGGTGATCGCCGGCACCACCGGGGGCATCCTCGGATTCGTCTTCGCCGTCGTGCTCGGCGCCATCGGCCTGGCCCTCGGCGCGCACCACGACGGCACCATCGACCTCACCGCCATCCTGCGGTCGCGCGGACGTGGCTGACGGGTCCGCGGCGGACGCGCCCGCGGACCCGACGGCGGACGACCCGGGCGCCCGCGGCACGCTGGTCATCCGCGAGCGCGTGGTCACCCGCATCGCCGCCGCCGAGGCGCTCGCGGTGGACGGGGTCGTGCCCGTGTCCGAGGGCCTGGACAGGGTCCGCGGGCGGGGCCTCCCGCGTGCGCTCGCCGTCACCCGCGGCGATTCCGTCCTGGTGGCCGTGCGCATCGCCACCCGCTGGCCGGCCGCGCTCGCCGCCGTCACCCGCACGGTGCAGCAGCGGGTGGCCGCCCGCATCGAGGAGCTCACCGGGATGCACGCCGCCCAGGTCGACGTCACCGTCGAGCGCGTCGTCGCCCCCGGCGCCGGGGACGCACCGGAATCGCCCGGCACCCGCAGGAGGGTCTCGTGACCGCCGCCGGCCCCGGCGAGGCCCGCGACGCCGCGCTGCCGCCGCAGGGCCCCGAGCCGCGCGGGGTGCCCGCGGCGGTCGGCATCCTGCTGGCGGTGGGCGTCGCGCTGCTGGCGGTGGCGGCGGTGTGCGTGCGCGAGCTGCTCATCCACCACGGGGTCGTCGGCGGCGAGCCCTGGCTGGCGGACGCCTCCCGGTGGATCGCCCGCATCACCTGGCGCACGTGGATGTATTACGCGGCGCCGGCGGCCGTGGTCGCGGGCGTGGCCGTGCTCGTCGCCGCGCTGCGCCCGCGCCGCCGCACGCACGTGCGCACGCGCGGCACCGTCCCGCTGTGGCTGTCCCCCACCGCCGTCGCCCGCGCGTGCAGCGCGCGCGCCACCGGGGTGCACGCGGTCGAATCGGCCCGCACCACCGCCACGCGGCGCACCGTGCGCGTCACCGTCACGGTGCCCGAGCGCCCGTGGGACCCGCCGCCCGGCGACGCCGCCCTGCGCGAGCTCGTCACCGAGGCGGTGCGCCCCCTCGCCGAGCGGCTCGACCCCGCCCCGCGGGTGGCTGTGCGCATCGTCCGCATCCTGCCCACCGGCCAGCGGCACGGAAGCGGGCGCGTCGGGTGACGGGGGCGCGCGCGTGAACCCGGGCAGGCCGCTGGCCGCGCTCGCCCGCGCCGTGGGCGCCGTCGTGGGCCTGGCCCTGCTGGCGGGCGGCGCCTACGGCATCGCGCAGTGGGCGGGCGCCGATCTGCAGCGGCGCTGGTCGCTCTACCTCGACCGCGCGCGCTTCGACACCGCCCCCGACAGCAGCTGGTGGCCCTGGGGGCTGCTCATCGCCGCCGTGGTGGCCGCCGTGGTGGGCGTCGTCGTGATCGCGGCGTGCCTGCGCCCCCGCAGGGCACCGCAGGCGCCGCTCGAGCCGTCGCCGCTGGGCTGGCTGGGCGTGGAGCCGGGCGCGGTGGCCGACGCGCTCGCCGCGTCGCTCGCCTCCCGCGAGGGCATCGAGTCGGCCCGGGCGGCCGCGCGCGTCGTCGAGGGCCGCACCACGCTCACCCTGCGGGTCACCGCCGCGCCGGGCACGCCCCTCGACCGCGTCGAGGGGCACGTGCGTTTCGCCGCCGCGCAGCTCGTCGAGGTGCTCGGCGAGCACTGCCCCGCGCTGCGGGTGCTGGTGGAGTTCGCCCCTCCCGAGCGCCGCCGCTGAGCACCGGCCGCCGGCGGGCACCGGACCGCCCGCGGCCGCCCCGCCGCCCCCTACGCAGACGAGCGGCGGGGGGGGGGGGGGGGTGCGGGGCGGGGGGGGGGGGGGGGGGGGGGGGGGGGTGGTTTTAGGGTGT
>CAZDSL010000014.1:18834-18996 GCA_964507655.1 uncultured Mycobacteriaceae bacterium
CCCCCCCCCCCCCCCCCCCCCCCCCCCCCCCCCCCCCCCCCCGCCGCCCCCCCCGCCCCCGCCGCCCCCCCCCCCCCCTCGGCTGTGGTCAGTCGATCACTTGATGATCTTCGTGACGCGGCCGGCACCCACGGTGCGGCCACCCTCGCGGATCGCGAAGCG
>CAZDSL010000015.1:0-18332 GCA_964507655.1 uncultured Mycobacteriaceae bacterium
CCGGCGGGGGCGGGGGCGCCGGACGCCGCGGCACTGTCGGGGCGGGCGCCGGCGGGCGTCGCCGGAGCCGCGGGGCGGAGATCATCGTTCACGGCTTGTAATGGTGTCACGCCGCGGCGGGCGCCGCGCCGTGCGGGCGGCGCCCGCCGCCCGGAATCTACAATGGCGGATCGTGGCGTACGCAGACACCGTGCTGGGGTTGATCCCGCACCCCCTCCGAGGCATCGCGCTGCGCCATGCCGAGTTCATCAAGTTCGCGATCGTCGGCGGCACCACGTTCGTGTTCGACCTCGCGATCTTCTACGTGCTCAAGCTGACGATCCTCGAGCCCAAGCCCATCACCGCCAAGATCATCTCGGGCGCAGCGGCGATGATCCTGTCCTACTACCTCAACCGGCAGTGGTCCTTCCGCACCCGCGGGGGCCGGCGCCTCTCCCACGAGGCGGTGCTGTTCTTCGTGGTCAGCGGCATCGGCATCGTGCTGAGCTTCCTGCCGCTGTGGGTCTCGCGGTACGGGCTGCAGCTCAACGCGCAGCACCACTCTCTGATGATCGAGAACCTCGCCGACTTCGTCAGCGCCTACATCATCGGCAACCTGCTGCAGATGCTGTTCCGCTACTGGGCCATGAAGCGCTGGGTGTTCCCGCAGGAGGGCGGCGGCGCCGTCGTCGTCGACGTGTCGGGCCCGCCGGACGGCGCGCTGCCCGTCGACGAGCCGCGCCTGACGCCCGAGCCCTGACCACTTGATCGCCGAGCCCTGACCCTCCGACCCCCTGGATCCGGCCCCGCTCAGGTCCAGGCGGGCTCAGGACCAGCCGGCCTCGGCGCGGATCAGCGCCTGCACCCGCTTGACCCCCGGCATCCCGTGGAAGGCGAGCGGATCGCCCGCCGACGAGCGCACCACCAGCGTGCCCGCACCGACCAGGCGGTCGAGCGCCGAGCGTGTGCAGCGCACGTCGCTGACGCGGTCGAGCTCCAGCTCGAAGCCCCGGCGCGCCACCACGCCCTGGCGCACCATGAGGCGCCGGTCGGTGACGACGAAGTGCGTCGAGCGCCAGCGCAGCCACGGCAGCACGCAGCGCCACCACAGCAGGCCGGCCCACGCCGCCGCGAGCAGCACGAACGCCGCCGTCGACGCCGTGCCCGAGGTGTGCTTCTCGATGAGCCCGCCGCCCGCGCCCGCGACCGCCGTGATCAGCGGCGCGAGCACCGCCGCCGGGGCCACGGCACGCCAGTGCGGGTGCCGGTGCCACAGCACGGACTCGCCCGGCTCGAGGACGCTCTCCGGGTACGCCACGCCCGTTCAGCCCGCCCGTCCCGCGCCCGGGGCGGCCGGGCGCACGTGGGTGACGTCGCCCGCGGCCACCGCGGTGGTGCGGCCGCCGGACTCGATGAGCAGGCAGCCCTGCCCGTCCACCCCCACCGCCGTGCCGCGCAGCTCCTCGTCGCCGGGCAGCAGCGCCCGCACCTCCTGGCCGACGGTGGTGCACAGCGCCAGGTACGCCTCGGTGAGCTCCGGCGACTCGCCGCGCAGGCCCTGCCACCGGTGCACCCGCGTGGCCAGGCCGCGCAGCATCACCCGCACCAGCGTGTTGCGGTCGGTGCACGTCGCGTCCTCCACCGCCAGCGAGGTGGCCGTGGGCACCGGCAGCTCGTCGCGCGACTGCGACACGTTGAGCCCCACGCCCACCACCACGACCGGCGCGCCCGATCCGCCCGGGCGGGCCGGCGTGGCGATCTCGGCGAGGATGCCCGCCGCCTTGCGCCCGCCGATCATCACGTCGTTGGGCCACTTGAGCCCGGCCTCCACGCCGGCCGCGTCGCGCAGCGCCTCGGCCACCGCGACGCCAGTGAGCAGCGTCAGCCAGCCCAGCCGCTCGGGCGGGATGCCGGGCAGCCGCAGCACCACCGACATGAGCACCTGCGACTGCGGGGCGCACTCGAAGGAGCGCTGGTGCCTGCCACGCCCCGCCAGCTGCTGCTCGGCCAGCAGCACCGCGCGGTCGAGGGAGTCGGGGTGCGGCTCGCGGGCGAGGCGGCCGATCAGGTCGGCGTTGGTCGAGCCCGTCTCGGCCACCACCTCGAGCGAGGACCACGGCGCGTCGCCGCCCGCCGCGAGGCTGCGGCGCAGCCCCTGCTCGTCCAGCGGCGGGCGTCCCAGATGGCGGTACATGGCCGCCAGCCTATTCCGGGCCGCGCGCCTGGTCGCCCGCACCGGCCCGCCGGGCCCGCCACCTGGCCGTGTGCGCACCCCCACATCGCATACCGCCCGGTAGCCGGGCCTGCCCGTCCGGCGGTGTGGCGCGCATCGCTACCATGCAGAACATGACCAGTGCGACAGATTCGACGACGGGCGCCGCGGACGCATCCGGCCCGGCCGCCATCGACATCCACACCACCGCGGGCAAACTCGCGGACCTGCGCAACCGGCTCGCCGAGGCACACCACCCCGTGGGCGAGGCCGCCGTGGAGAAGCAGCACGCCAAGGGCAAGATGACGGCCCGCGAGCGCATCCACGCGCTGCTCGACGACGGCTCGTTCGTCGAGATCGACGCGCTGGCGCGGCACCGGTCGACCAACTTCGGCCTCAGCGCCAACCGCCCCACCGGCGACGGCGTGGTCACCGGCTACGGCACCATCGACGGCCGCGAGGTGTGCGTGTTCAGCCAGGACGTCACCGTCTTCGGCGGCAGCCTCGGCGAGGTGTACGGGGAGAAGATCGTCAAGGTCATGGACCTGGCTCTCAAGACGGGCCGCCCGCTGATCGGCATCAACGAGGGCGCGGGCGCGCGCATCCAGGAGGGCGTCGTCTCGCTGGGCCTGTACGGCGAGATCTTCTACCGCAACGTGCAGGCCTCCGGCGTGATCCCGCAGATCTCGCTGATCATGGGCCCCAACGCCGGCGGGCACGTGTACTCCCCCGCGCTCACCGACTTCATCGTCATGGTCGACAAGACCAGCCAGATGTTCGTCACCGGCCCCGACGTCATCAAGACCGTCACCGGCGAGGACGTCACCATGGAGGACCTGGGCGGCGCCCAGACCCACATGGCGCGCTCGGGCGTGGCGCACTACGTGGCCCCCGACGAGCAGGACGCCCTCGACTACGTCAAGGAGCTGGTGGGCTACCTGCCCAACAACAACCGCGCCGAGGCGCCGCGCTACCCCGCGCCGAACCCCGTCGAGACCTCCATCGAGGAGTCGGTCACCGCCACCGACCTCGAGCTCGACACGATCATCCCCGACTCGCCCAACCAGCCGTACAACATGATCGAGGTCATCGAGCGCCTGGTCGACGACGGCGAGTTCCTCGAGGTGCAGGCCGGCCGCGCCGCCAACATCGTCGTCGGCTTCGCCCGCATCGACGGCCGTTCGGTGGGCATCGTCGCCAACCAGCCGATCCAGTTCGCCGGCACGCTCGACATCGACGCCTCCGAGAAGGCCGCCCGCTTCGTGCGCACCTGCGACGCGTTCAACATCCCCATCATCACGCTGGTGGACGTGCCCGGCTTCCTGCCCGGCACCGACCAGGAGTACGGCGGCATCATCCGCCGCGGCGCCAAGCTGCTGTTCGCCTACGGCGAGGCCACGGTGGGCAAGATCACCGTGATCACCCGCAAGGCCTACGGCGGCGCCTACGACGTGATGGGCTCCAAGCACATGGGCGCCGACGTCAACCTCGCCTGGCCGACGGCCCAGATCGCCGTCATGGGCGCCTCGGGCGCGGTGGGCTTCGTCTACCGCAAGGAACTCAAGGCCGCCGAGGCCGAGGGCAAGGACGTCGACGCGGTGCGCCTCGATCTGCAGCAGGAGTACGAGGACACCCTGGTCAACCCGTACGTGGCGGCCGAGCGCGGCTACCTCGACGCGGTGATCCCCCCGTCGCACACCCGCGCGTACATCGCCAAGTCGCTGCGGCTGCTCGAGCGCAAGTCGGTCAGCCTGCCGCCCAAGAAGCATGGGAACATCCCGCTGTGAGCATCGGAACTGTGGTGGACTCGGACACTGTGAGCATCGACGATCTCGGCGAGGAGCTGTCGGCCGCCGGTGCGGCCGGCGCCGCGCCCGAGGCCGCCGCCCCGGAGGCCCCCGCCCTTCTGCGGGTGGTCAAGGGCGATCCGAGCCCCGAGGAACTGGCCGCGCTCGTCGCCGTGATCGCGGCGGCCGGCGCGGGCGGCGGCGCTCCCGCCGAGGACGGCCCGCTCGACCTGTGGGGCGACCGCGACGATGCCCTCGACGGCCGGCCGCGCATGTTCTCGCCCCGCGCATACCAGTCCGGGAGATTCGGCGGCCGCTGACGTGCCGCCCATGCCGCCCCGCCAGGACGGGCCCGTGCGCTTCGTCCTGGCCTCGGCCTCGCCCGCCCGCCGCAGCGTGCTGCGGCAGGCGGGCGTCGAGCCGTTGGTGCGCGTGTCCGGGGTCGACGAGGACGCCGTCGCCGCCCGGCTCGGCCCCGACGCCACCCCGCACCAGGTGGTGGCGGCGCTGGCCCGCGCCAAGGCCCTCGACGTGGCCGGGGCCGGTGGCCTGCCGCCGCACGCGCTGGTGGTGGGCTGCGATTCGATGCTGCACATCGGCGGCGCCCTGCAGGGCAAGCCGCACACCGCCGCCGCGGCGCGCGAACGCTGGCGCACCATGGCGGGCGGCAGCGGCGACCTGCTCACCGGCCACGCCGTGGTGCGGCTCGCCGACGGCGCCGTGGTGGGCGAGGCCGCCGAGGTGTGCTCCACCACGGTGCGCTTCGGCACGCCCACCGAGGCGGAGATCACGGCCTATCTGGCGTCGGGCGAGCCCCTCGAGGTGGCGGGCGCGTTCACGCTGGACGGGCTGGGCGGGTGGTTCGTCGATTCCATCGACGGCGACCCGTCCAGCGTCATCGGCATCGGCCTGCCCCTGGTGCGCAGGCTGATCGCCCGCGTCGGACTCGACGTCGCCGCCCTGTGGCGCGCGAACGGCCCGGCCGCCGCGAGCGGAGCGCCGCAGTGAGCCACCAGCACGAAGGGACGCCCATGTCCGACTCCCCCGCCGCGCCCGCAGGGTCGGCACCCCGCATCCTCACGATGACCGACCTGCACGGCCTGGTGCACGCCGTGCAGCCGCGCGACACCCGCCCCGGCGTCAAGCGGATGATGGTCGCCGACGGCGCCCGCGTGATCGTCTTCCGCTTCGCCGCCGGGCAGATCCTCGCCGAGCACAAGGCGGCGTTCCCCATCCTGGTGCAGTCGCTCGCCGGCCACATCGAGTTCACCGCCGACGGCCGCACCATCGACCTGCGCCCCGGCGATGTCGCGCACCTGTCGGCGCGGCTGCTGCACGAGGTGCGGGCGGTGACGGATGCGACGCTGTTGCTGACGATGCTCGATCCGGATGCACGCGCAGGCGAGGAATAGAGCACGCGCCGGCGAGGAATAGAGCACGCGCCGGCGTGCGGCGGCGCCCGCCCCGGCGACCCCGGGCAAGGACGGACGACCGAATCCGGCCCCGACGCGGCCGGGCGCACCTAAAATAGGTGTCCGGAACTGGTCCGTCCGTGTTGCTCGGGGGTGAGCGGTGCACGCCGACATCGTCTATTCAGCCGTCGTTGCGGTGGCGGTGGGCCTGCACTTCCTCTTCATCGGGTATCTGCTGTGCGGCGGTTTCCTCGCGTGGCGCCATCCGCGCACCATCTGGCTGCACGCCGCCGCCGCCGTGTGGGCGCTGTGCATCACGTTCGTGCCGTATCTCGAGTGTCCGCTCACCATCGCCGAGCGCTGGGCACGGCGCGAGGGCGGCATGGCCCCACTGCCCTCCGACGGCTTCATCTCCTACTACATCACCGGCGTGTTCTATCCGCGCGGCGCGGCCGGCGCCGTCGAGGCGGCCGTGATGCTGCTGGTCGTCGCCTCGTGGGTGGGGTTCGCGCTGCGCCTGCGGCGCCGGCACGCGGACGGGGCGGTCCCCACCGACCCGTCCCCGGCGGGCCGGATCGCCGCGGCCCACTCCCCGGCGGCCCAGTCCCCCGCGGCCCCGTCCCCCGCCGCGTCGCCGTCCGCCTCCCCCGCCGAGGCCCGCTCCCCGCACGGCCGGGCGCCGGCACCGGGCATCCCGGCCGATCCCGCCGCGGCGCCCGAGTCGCACCCCGCCGGCTGACTTCCGCTCGCGCCCACTCCCTCCCGCGCGGCGACCCCCGCGGGGTTAGGCTGAATATTGTCAGAGGGACGTTCTCTAATCCCACCTGCCGAGACCTCAGGAGTCACAGTGCCAGTCCCCGTCGAGCAGAATCCGTCTTTCGCCGCGTACGCGCACCCCGAACGCCTCGTGTCCACCGAGTGGCTCAACGCGAACATCGGCGCCCCCGGGCTGGTCGTGGTGGAATCGGACGAGGACGTGCTGCTCTACGACGTCGGCCACATTCCCGGCGCCGTCAAGGTCGACTGGCACCTCGACCTCAACGACCAGGTCACCCGCGACTACCTCGACGGCGAGGCCTTCGCCGAGCTGATGAGCCGCAAGGGCATCTCGCGCGACGACACGATCGTCGTCTACGGCGACAAGTCCAACTGGTGGGCCGCGTACGCGCTGTGGGTGTTCACGTTGTTCGGCCACGAGGACGTGCGCCTGCTCGACGGCGGCCGCGACGCGTGGCTGGCCGAGAACCGCGAGACCACCCTCGACGTGCCCGATCGTCCGCGCACCGAGTACCCCGTGGTGCAGCGCGACGATTCGCAGATCCGCGCCTACCAGAGCGAGGTGCTCGACTTCCTCGGCTCCGGCCCGCTGGTGGACGTCCGCTCGCCCGACGAGTACACCGGCCGGCGCACCCACATGCCCGAGTACCCGCAGGAGGGCGTGCTGCGCGGCGGCCACATCCCCACCGCCGTCTCGATCCCGTGGTCCAAGGCGGCAGCGGCCGACGGGCGATTCCGCTCGCGCGAGGAGCTCGAGGAGATCTACGGCGCCGTCAAGGATGCGCGCCGGGGCGAGGACGGCGGCATCATCGCCTACTGCCGCATCGGCGAGCGCTCCAGCCACACCTGGTTCGTGCTCACGCACCTGCTGGGCCTGCCGAACATCCGCAACTACGACGGCTCCTGGACCGAGTGGGGCAACACCGTGCGCGTGCCCATCGTCGCGGGCGAGGAGCCGGGGGCGGTACCGTCGCGGTCATGAGCATCCCCCCCGCTCTCGCCGGGATCATCGACGACTTCGAAGACCTGCAGGGCCAGGACAAGGTCACGCTGCTGCTCGAGTTCAGCCAGGAGCTGCCCCCGCTTCCGGCCGAGCTCGAGGAGGCCGCCATGGAGCCCGTCCCCGAGTGCCAGTCGCCGCTGTTCCTGCACGTCGACGCCTCCGACGGCCAGGCGGTGCGGCTGTTCTTCAGCGCACCTCCCGAGGCGCCCACCACGCGCGGGTTCGCCGGCATCCTGCACGAGGGGCTCGACGGCTGCAGCGCCGACGAGATCCTCTCGGTGCCCGACGATTTCTACGCCACCCTGGGCCTGGAGAACGTGGTCAGCCCCCTGCGCCTACGCGGCCTGTCGGCGATGCTCGCGCGCATCAAGCGCAATATCAGGGAGTCGGTCTGACGCCCGGATCACAGCACGGCATACAGTGTGATGCGGTCGCGTTGATTGCGCCGCCCCGCAGGTGAACCCCTGCGCGGGCGGCGCGGCGCCGCGGCAGGGTCGCTGCGCAGCGGGACCGGGGACTGACGCGTCCCCGCCCGCTGCCTAGACTCCGATACCAGAAAACGTCCCCACGAGGGGCAGGAATTTCCATGAAGACACACCCGGGAGGCCCTGTGCCGAATCACTCCAGTGAAAAGATCACCAAGGTCCTCGTCGCCAACCGTGGCGAGATCGCCGTGCGAGTGATCCGAGCGGCCGCCGACGCAGGCCTCGGCAGCGTCGCCGTCTACGCCGAGCCGGACGCGGGCGCCCCCCACGTGCGGCTGGCCGACGAGGCCTTCGCACTGGGCGGCCAGAACTCGGCCGACTCGTACCTCAACATCGAGAAGATCCTCAAGGCCGCCGCCGACTCCGGCGCCGACGCCATCCACCCCGGCTACGGCTTCCTCTCGGAGAACGCCGAGTTCGCCCAGGCGGTGCTCGACGCCGGCCTGATCTGGATCGGCCCGTCGCCGCAGTCCATCCGCGACCTGGGCGACAAGGTCACCGCCCGGCACATCGCCGAGCGCGCGAACGCCCCGATGGCCGCCGGCACCAAGGATCCCGTCTCCGGCCCCGACGAGGTCGTCGCGTTCGCCGAGAAGTACGGCGTGCCCGTGGCCATCAAGGCCGCCTTCGGCGGCGGCGGCCGCGGCATGAAGGTCGCGCGCACCGTCGAGGAGATCCCCGAGCTGTTCGAGTCGGCCACCCGCGAGGCCGTCGCCGCCTTCGGCCGCGGCGAGTGCTTCGTGGAGCAGTACCTCGACCGCGCCCGTCACGTCGAGGCGCAGGTGATCGCCGACCAGCACGGCAACGTGGTCGTGGTCGGCACCCGCGACTGCTCGCTGCAGCGCCGCTTCCAGAAGCTGGTGGAGGAGGCCCCCGCGCCGTTCCTCACCGACGAGCAGCGCGCCCGCATCCACGAGTCGGCCAAGGCCATCTGCCGCGAGGCGGGCTACTACGGCGCCGGCACGGTCGAGTACATGGTGCAGGGCGACACGATCAGCTTCCTCGAGGTGAACACCCGCCTGCAGGTGGAGCACCCCGTCACCGAGGAGACCTCCGGCATCGACCTGGTGCTCGAGCAGTTCCGCATCGCCAACGGCGAAGAGCTGTCCATCAAGGAGGATCCCACCCCGCGCGGCCACTCCTTCGAGTTCCGCATCAACGGCGAGGACGTGGGCCGCGGCTTCCTGCCCGCCCCCGGCCCCGTCACCCTGTTCCAGCCGCCCACGGGCCCCGGCGTCCGCATGGATTCCGGCGTCGAGACGGGCAGCGTCATCGGCGGCCAGTTCGACTCCATGCTGGCCAAGCTCATCGTCACCGGCGAGGACCGGCAGCAGGCCCTGGCCCGCGCCCGCCGCGCCCTGGCCGAGTTCACCGTCGAGGGCCTGGCCACCGTCATCCCGTTCGACCGCGCCGTGGTGGAGCACCCGGCGTTCGTCGGCGACGAGAACGGCTTCGAGGTCTACACCAAGTGGATCGAGACGGAGTGGGACAACGACATCGAGCCGTTCAACGCGCCCGGTGAGGCCCCCGAGGAGGACGAGCCCCGCCAGAACGTCGTCGTCGAGGTCGGCGGCCGCCGCCTCGAGGTGTCGCTGCCCGGCGAGCTCAACCTGGGCTCCGGCGGCGGCAACGGCGGCGTGCGCCGCAAGGTCAAGCCGCGCAAGCGCGGCGGCGGCGGCGCGGCGGCCGTGTCGGGCGACGCCGTGACGGCCCCGATGCAGGGCACCGTCGTCAAGATCGCCGTGGAGGAGGGCCAGGAGGTCGCCGCGGGCGATCTCATCGTGGTGCTCGAGGCGATGAAGATGGAGAACCCCGTCACCGCCCACAAGGACGGCGTCGTCACGGGCCTGGCCGTGGAGCCGGGCGCCGCCATCACGCAGGGCACGGTGCTGGTGGAGCTCAAGTGATCTGAACACGCACGACGCGGGCCGGCCGCGGTGGTCTTCGGATCGCCGCGGCCGGCCCGCGTCGTGGCGGCCCTGACTACCGCGCCCGGCCGCCTGGCCACCCGGCCACCGCGTGCCGCTGCCGGGCTAGCGCGCCCCGCCGGGGCCGGGGTTGCGGATGCCCGAGCCCACGAGGATCGCCACGCAGTGGTCGACCAGCCTCTCGCGGCTCACCCGCAGCGTGCCGTCGAGGTAGCCGATGAACAGCGCCGTGAACGCGCCGACCAGCCCGGTGGCCAGCATCGCGCGCTCGTCGGCGTCCTCGACGGGCGCGAGCCCCTCGAAGACGATGGCGATGAATCCGGGCGCCAGCGCCACGCCCACACGGCTCAGGGCGGGCTCGACGAGCGGCGCGATAAGCAGGGCCCGCCCCATCACGGGGCGGTCGATCATGAGCGTGATGAACGCCTCCACCGCCGCGCGCGCCCGCACCACCGGGTCCATCGGGCCGGCGTGGACGACCTCGTCGAGCGTGGCGCGGGCGCGCCGGCCCAGCTCGTCGTACACGCTGCGGATGTATTCGTCGCGGTCGGTGAAGCTCTCGTAGAAGTAGCGCTCGGTGAGGCCGGCCGACCGGCAGGCGGCGCGCACCGTCACCGGCGCCGACTCGGCCGAGCCGAGCAGCGCGATGCCCGCGTCGAGGAACGCCGCGCGGCGCACCCGGCGGCGCTCGGCGAGCGTCGTGCCCGCCCTGCCGGCCGCCGGCCGCCCGGCGCTCCCGCCCGCGCTCCGCACCATGAACCGACTCCCTCGCGTGACCGCCCCGCGGTCAACCCTTGACCACCCGGCATCGTATTCCTAAGCTGACAACAAACGTTGTCAGCAATGCGGTCCGCAGTCAACCGGGATCCCCGGCCCGCCGCGCGCCGCCGCAGGAATCGAGGCCCGCCGTGACCGACACCCCCCACCGGTCCGCCGCCGATCCCGCGCCGCTGGGGCCCGGCTCGGCCACCTGGCGGTACTTCGGCGACTGGCGCGGGCTTCTGTAGGGCCCGTGGGCCGGATCGATGCAGAACATGCACCCCAAGCTGGGCGCGGCCGTCGCGCAGCACTCCGACTTCTTCGACGAGCGCTGGCAGCGGCTGCTGCGCTCGCTCTACCCCATCGGCGGCGTGGTCTTCGACGGCGACCGCGCGCACAGCACCGGGCTCGCGGTGCGCGACTACCACCGCGACATCCGCGGCGTCGACGAGCACGGCCGCCGCTACCACGCGCTCGACCAGGACGTCTTCTACTGGGCGCACGCCACCTTCTTCTACGGCACCATCCTCACCGCCGAGCACTTCTGCGGCGGCATCACCGAGGCCGACAAGATCCGGCTGTTCGAGGAGCACAAGCAGTGGTACGCCCAGTACGGGGTGAGCATGCGGCCCGTGCCGGAGACGTGGGAGGACTTCCAGCGCTACTGGAAGCGCATGTGCACCGAGGTGCTCGAGGACAACCAGGCCACCCGCGACGTCCTCGATCTCTCCACGCTCCCCCGCCCGCCCTTCCTGCCCTGGCTGCCCGAGCCGCTGTGGCGGCTGCAGCGCCCGCTGCTGGCCCGCGGTTTCGTGTGGATCACCGTGGGGCTCTACGACCCGGAGGTGCGCGAGCTGCTCGGCTACTCGTGGTCGGCGCGCGACGAGCGCCTGCACCGGCTGTTCGGCCGCGCGGTGAGCGCCGCGTTCCGCCTGGTGCCGCCCCGCTACCGCAAGCATCCGCGGGCGCGCGACGGCCTCGACCGCGCGGCGGGCCGGGTGCCGCGCGGCGCCCCGCTGCTGGAGACCCCCGCCCGCAATCTGCCCGCCGGCCGCTACGCCTCGGCGCCCTGGCACTACAACCCGGCCGGGGCCGCGCGCACCGCCTGGGCCCCGGGCTTCGTGCTGCGGCTGCTCCACCGGTGACGCCCGGGTGCTACAACGGTGGGGAGACCGCACCCACCACGGCAGGAGCACCGGCATGAGCGAACGCATCACCCACAACACCGCGCAGCACCGCTTCGAGATCTTCGTCGACGACGAGCTGGCCGGCTTCGCCGCCTACCGGCCGGGCGAGGGCGTCCGCGAGTTCGACCACACCGAGGTGGGCGGCGAGTTCGGCGGGCGCGGGCTGGCGGGCAAGGTGGTGGCCGCCGCGCTGTCCGACACCGAGGAGGCCGGGCTGGCGGTCATCCCCGCCTGCAGCTACGTGCACAAGTACGTGATCAAGCACCCGGAGCACCTGGCGCACGTTCCCGCCGCCACGCGCACCGCCATGGACCTGCCCGAGCCCGCCTGAGCCCCCTACCGCACCGGTTCGAGGATCTGCGCCCGGGCCTCGGGCGCCGCGGCGCGCAGCGCGTCGGCGGAGGCGTCGTCGGGCTGCTCCTGGGAGCGCACCTCCGCCTCCACGCGGGCCAGATAGGTGCGCACCTCGGCGTCCACGGTGGCCTCGTCCCACCCCAGCACCCCGCCCATGAGCTCCGCCGCCTGGCGGGCGCAGTCGACGCCGCGGTGCGCGTACTCGATGGAGATGCGGGTGCGCCGCGCCAGCACGTCCTCCACGTGCAGCGCACCCTCCGCCTCGGCGGCGTACACCACCTCCACCTGCAGGTAGGCGGGGGCGGCGTCGAGGGGACCGAGCAGTTCGGGCCGGCCGTCCGCGCACGCGAGGACGTCGTGGATGAGCGAGCCGTACCGGTCCAGCAGGTGCCGCACGCGGTACGGGTGCAGGCCGTACCTGTCCGCCACGTGCTGGGCCTGGTTGACCAGCGCGAAGTAGCCGTCGGCGCCCAGCAGCGGCACCTTGTCGGTCACCGACTGCGCCACCCGGCCGGGGATGTCGTCGGCCGCCGCGTCCACGGCGTCGGCCCCCATCACCCGGTAGGTGGTGTACTTGCCGCCCGCGATCGCCACCAGGCCCGGCGCCACGCGGGCCACGGCGTGCTCGCGCGAGAGCTTGGAGGTCTCGTCGCTCTCGCCCGCCAGCAGCGGCCGCAGCCCGGCGTAGACGCCCTCGATGTCGTCCGGCGTCAGCGGGGTGGCGAGCACCGTGTTGACGTGGCCGAGCAGGTAGTCGATGTCGGCGCGGGTGGCGGCCGGGTGGGCCAGGTCGAGGTTCCAGTCGGTGTCGGTGGTGCCGATGATCCAGTGCCCGCCCCACGGGATGATGAACAGCACCGACTTCTCGGTGCGCAGGATGATGGCGGCGTCGCTGACGATCCTGTCGCGCGCCACCACGATGTGCACGCCCTTGGACGCCCGCACCCGGAAGCGGCCGCGCTCGCCGGACAGCGCCTGGATCTCGTCGGTCCACACGCCCGTCGCGTTGACGACGGCGTGGCCGCGCACCTCGGTGGTCTCGCCGGTCTCCGAATCGCGCACGCGCACGCCGCTGACCCTGTCGGCCTCGCGCAGGAACCCCACCACCTGCGTGGAGGTGCGCACCACGGCGCCGTAGTGGGCGGCGGTGCGGGCCACCGTCATGGTGTGCCGGGCGTCGTCGACCACCGTGTCGTAGTAGCGGATGCCGCCCACCAGCGCGCCGCGCTTGAGCCCCGGCGCCATGCGCAGCGCGCCGGCCCGGGTGAGGTGCTTCTGCGCGGGCACCGACTTGGCGCCGCCCATCTGGTCGTACAGCATGATGCCGGCGGCGATGTAGGGCCGCTCCCACACCCGGTGCTGCAGGGGGAAGAGGAACTTCAACGGCTTCACCAGGTGCGGGGCGAGGCGCGACATGGACAGCTCGCGCTCGTGCAGCGCCTCGGCCACCAGGCCGAACTCGAGCTGCTCCAGGTAGCGCAGGCCGCCGTGGAACATCTTCGACGAGCGCGAGGAGGTGCCGGAGGCGAAGTCGCGGGCCTCCACCAGCGCCACCTTCAGCCCGCGGGTGGCGGCGTCGAGGGCCGTGCCCGAGCCCACCACCCCGCCGCCGACGACGACGAGGTCGAACTGCTCCTCGCCCAGGCGCCGCCACGCGGAGGCGCGCCGCCCCGGGCCGAGCCTGTCGTTCCCCGGTTCCTTCGCCACACCCGGCTCCCCTCTGCTCCGCGCGGCCGTGCCCGCCGCCGTGGGGGCGCCGACGCGGGCGCCGTCCCCAGGCTAGTGCGTGACGCGCCCGTCCCGCCCGGTTACGCGGAGCGGGCGGCGGCGGGCGCGCGCGTGGGCCGCACCACATAATGGTCCGGTGACCGACTCGAGCCCCCACGCCCCCGCCCCGGGCCCGCACACCGGCCCCGCCCGGTACGTGGCCGCCATCGACCAGGGCACCACCTCCACGCGGTGCATCCTCTTCGACCATGCCGGGCGCATCGTCGACGTCGCGCAGCGCGAGCACCGGCAGATCTTCCCGCAGCCGGGGCAGGTGGAGCACGATCCGGCCGAGATCTGGGTCAACACCCGCTCGGTGATGGGCGAGGTGCTGGCGTCGTCCGACCTGACCGCCGCCGACATCGCCGTCATCGGCATCACCAACCAGCGCGAGACCACCGTGGTGTGGGACCGCGCCACCGGCGAGCCCGTGTACAACGCCATCGTCTGGCAGGACACCCGCACCGCCGACCTGTGCGCGCGCCTCGCCCGCGACGGCGGCCCCGACCGCTACCGCGACACCACCGGCCTGCCACTGTCGCCGTACTTCGCCGGCACCAAGCTCGCGTGGATCCTCGAGAACGTGCCCGGGGTGCGCGCGCGGGCCGAGGCCGGCGAGCTGTGCTTCGGCACCATGGACAGCTGGCTGATGTGGAACCTCTCCGGCGGCACCGGCCGCGGCGGGCAGCGGCCGGGCATCCACGTCACCGACGTCACCAACGCCTCGCGCACGCTGCTGATGGACCTGCGCACGCTGGCGTGGGACGAGGGCATCTGCGCCGACCTGGGCATCCCCACCGCGATGCTGCCGCAGATCCGCAGCTCCTCGGAGGTGTACTGCCGGGTGCGCGAGCGCAGCGTGGTGGGCGGGGTGCCGGTGGCGGGGATCCTCGGCGACCAGCAGGCCGCGATGTTCGGGCAGGCGTGCCTGGCGCCCGGCGAGGCCAAGAACACCTACGGCACCGGCAACTTCCTGCTGCTCAACACGGGCACCGAGCCGGTGCTCAGCGACAAGGGCCTGCTCACCACCGTGTGCTACCGCCTGGGCGACGAGCCCCCGGTGTACGCGCTGGAGGGCTCGGTGGCGGTGAGCGGCTCGCTGGTGCAGTGGCTGCGCGACAACCTCGGCATCATCGACTCGTCGTCGCAGGTGGAAGAGCTGGCTGCGAGCGTCGACGACAACGGCGGCGCCTACCTGGTGCCCGCGTTCTCCGGGCTGTTCGCTCCGCGCTGGCGGCCCGACGCGCGCGGCGTGCTGGTGGGGCTCACCCGCTACGTCACCAAGGCGCACATCGCCCGCGCGGCGCTCGAGGCCACCGCCTACCAGACGCGCGAGGTGATCGAGGCCGCCACCGCGTCGGGCCTGCCGCTCACCGCGCTGCGCGTGGACGGCGGCATGGTGGCCAACGAGCTGCTCATGCAGTTCCAGGCCGACATCCTGGGCGTGCCCGTCACCCGGCCGGAGATCATCGAGACGACCGCGCTGGGGGCCGCGTACGCCGCGGGTCTGGCGGTGGGCTACTGGAGCGGCACGGACGAGATCCGGAACAACTGGACCGCGTCGCGCACGTGGAAGCCGGCGATGCCGGCCGCGCGCCGCGAGGAGCTGTTCCGCCAGTGGAACCGGGCGGTGGAGCGCTCGTACGGCTGGATCGAGGGCGAAAACGCGTAAGCGCCACCGCGCGGCGGCCGGCCGCCGTGACACCCGCGGCGGCCGCGACTATCGCCGCGGCGACGATGCCGTCGAGCCAGTAGTGGTTGGCGGTGGCCACCACCACCGCCACCGTGAGCACCGCGTGGGCGGGGCCCAGCCAGCGCCACCGGCGCCCGCCGAGCCGCCACACCGCCGCGGCGACGATGAGAGCCCAGGCCACGTGCACCGAGGGCATGGCCGAGACCTCGTCCGGAGAGAGCGCCCCCGCCGCCGCGTACACCGACTGCCCGTACTGCGCGGCGGTGTCGGTGAACCCGGCGTGCGGCAGCAGCCGCGGCGGTGCCACCCGGATGAGCGAGACGGCGAAGCACGCGGCGGTGGCCAGCGCGGTGATGGTGCGCAGCGGCCCGTAGCTGCGGCGGTGCGCCGTGAACACCCACGCGAGCACCGCGATCATCGCGCCGAAGTGGGCGGTGGCGTAGTAGAGGTTGGCGGCCTGGGTGAGCAGCGGATGCGGCAGCAGCCACCCCTGCACGGTGTGCTCGGACGGCAGGCCCAGCGCATGCTCGACGTCCAGCACGCCCTCGCCGTGCGCCACCGCGCCGGCGGTGGCGCGTCGCGACACCCCGCCCACCCACTGCCACGCCGAATAGAGGGCCACCACCAGCGCGGCCTCGCCGAGGAAGCGGGCGGCCACCGCCGCACGGCGCGGCCACCGGGGCGCGCGGGATGCTGCGAACCTGCCGCCCGCCACCGCGCGCAGCACCGCCGCCGCGCACGCGAGGGCCAGCACCAGCCACGCGGCCTGTGCCCAGGTGAGGTTGTGGTTCACGCGCGCAGCCCGGCCGGACGGCGATCAGTCGAGGTCGTCGTGCCGCATCAGCTGGCGCGCGGCCTCGGTGATCGACCCCGACAGCGACGGGTACACCGAGAACGTGGCGGCCAGCGAGGCCACCGACAGCCGGTTCTGCACGGCGATGGCGATGGGCAGGATGAGCTCGGACGCGGTGGGTGCCACCACGACCCCGCCGATCACCGTGCCCTGGGCGGGGCGGCAGAAGATCTTGACGAAGCCGCGGCGCAGCCCCATCATCTTGGCCCGTGGGTTGGTGCTCAGCGGCAGCATGATGGTGCGCGCGGGCACCTCGCCGTCGTCGATGGCCTTCTGGCTCACGCCCACCGTGGCCAGCTCGGGGCGGGTGAACACGGCCGCGGCCACCGTCTTGAGCTTGATGGGCGTGACCCCCTCGCCCAGCGCGTGATACATGGCGATGCGCCCCTGCATGGCCGCCACCGAGGCCAGCGGCATCAGCGAGGTGCAGTCGCCCGCCGCGTAGATGCCGGGGGCGGAGGTGCGCGAGACGCGGTCGACGGTGATGTGCCCGCTGGGCTCGAGCGCGATGCCCACCGACTCGAGGCCCAGGTCGCGGGTGTTGGGCACCGAGCCCACCGTCATGAGCACGTGGCTGCCCTCCACGGTGCGGCCGTCGGAGAGCACCACGGTGACGCCGTCGCCGGTGCGGTCGATGCGGTCGGCGCGGCCGTGGGCGACGATGCTCACGCCGCGCTCGGCCAGCGCCTCCTCCAGCACCAGGGCGGCGTCCTCGTCCTCGTGCGGCAGGACGCGGTCGCGGCTGGACACCAGCGTCACCCGCACGCCCAGCTCGGTGTAGGCGGAGACGAACTCGGCGCCGGTGACGCCCGAGCCGACCACGATCAGGTGCGTGGGCAGCGTCTCGAGGTCGTACACCTGCCGCCAGGTGAGCACCCGCTCCCCGTCCGGTTCCGCACCCGGCAGCACGCGGGGGCTGGCGCCGGTGGCGATGAGGACGACGTCGGCCTCGAGCGTCTGCTCGCCGCCGCCGGCCAGCTCCACCGTCACCCGGTGCGCCGCCAGCCCGGTGGCCGCGTCGGCCAGGCGGCCGCGGCCGTCGACCACGGTGACGCCCTCCTCGTCGAGGCGGGCGGCGATGTCGTCGGACTGGGCCTGCGCCAGCGCGGCCACGCGCCGGTTGATGCGCGCCATGTTCATGTGCGCGTAGTCGAGGTCGATGTCGACGCCCAGCTCGTCGGCGCGGCGCAGGGTGGTGCGCATGCCGGTGGAGGCGATGAACGTCTTGGAGGGGACGCAGTCGGCCAGCACCGCGGCGCCGCCGATGCCCTCGGAATCGACCAGCGTCACCCGGGCGCCGTTCTGCGCGGCGACCAGCGCCGCCTCGTATCCGGCCGGTCCGCCGCCGATGATCACGATCCGGTACATGCCCACCGCTCTCCGTTCCTGCTGCCGGGGGTTGCCGCCGCGGGGGTCCGTGCCGCCCCGGGCGCCGCACCCGCAACGCTATCGGGTCGGCCCGGGACGCGCGGCGGCGCGGGCAAGATGCGCGGCGCCGCGGCGGCCGGCCGCGCGGATCGCACCGGCCCCGCCCGTCGAATAGGGTGTGGGCGTGTCGATGTACGCCGCCTACGGGTCCAACATGCATCCCGGGCAGATGCTCGCGCGGGCCCCGCATTCGCCGATGGCCGGCACCGGCTGGCTGCACGGCTGGCGGCTCACCTTCTGCGGCGGCGACCTGGGCTGGGAGGGCGCGCTGGCCACCGTGGTGGAAGACCCGGCCGCCAAGGTGTTCGTGGTGCTTTACGACCTGGCCGGCGACGACGAGCCCGTGCTCGACCGCTGGGAGGGCGCCGAGCTGGGGCTGCACCGCAAGATCCGGGTGCGCGTGCACCCCCACGCGCCCGGCGGCGCCCCCGCCGAGCCGGTGCTGGTGTGGCTGTACGTGATGGATGCGTTCGAGGGCGGGCTGCCGTCGGCGCGCTACCTGGGCGTGCTGGCCGACGCGGCCGAGGCCGCCGGCGCGCCCGCCGCGTACGTGCGCGCGCTGCGCACCCGCGAGAGCCGCAACGTCGGCCCCGGCAGCGCCGAGTGAGCGCGCCCCGCCGGCGTCGGGCGGGCGGGCACTGCCGGCGTCGGGCGGGCTGCGATCAGCCCAGCGTCTCCTGGTAGGGCTGCGGCACCCGCGGGGCCACC
>CAZDSL010000016.1:0-17783 GCA_964507655.1 uncultured Mycobacteriaceae bacterium
CGCCCGGCCACCACGCCGCGCACCGCCCGGCCACCACGCCGCGCACCGCCCGGGAGGGGAGGCGCCCGCGGGGCGGCAAGTATCCTTGGGCACCATGTGCGGAATCGTGGGGTACGTGGGCGCAAAACCCGCGCTCGGGGTGGTCGTGGAGGCCCTCCGGAGGATGGAGTACCGCGGGTACGACTCGTCGGGGGTGGCGATCCTCGACGGCGCCGGCGGGCTGGCCGTGGAGCGGCGGGCCGGGCGCCTGGGCAACCTCGAGCAGGCCCTCGTGGCCGCCGGCCCGTCGGCGTTCGCGGGCACCACCGGCATCGGGCACACGCGGTGGGCCACGCACGGCCGCCCCACCGACCGCAACGCGCACCCGCACACCGACGCCACCGGCCGCTTCGCCGTGGTGCACAACGGCATCATCGAGAACTTCGCCGCGCTGCGGGCCGAGCTGGAGGAGCGCGGCGTCGAGCTGTGCAGCGACACCGACACCGAGGTCGCCGCCCACCTGGTGGCCTTGGCCTACGCCGAGGGGCCCACCGCGGGCGACTTCGTCGGCAGCGCCCTGTCGGTGCTGCGCCGCCTGCAGGGCGCCTTCACGCTGGTGTTCACGCACGCGGGCGATCCGGGCACCATCGTCGCCGCCCGCCGCTCCACCCCGCTGGTGGTCGGCGTGGGCGAGGGCGAGATGTTCATCGGCTCCGACGTGGCCGCCTTCATCGAGCACACCCGCAACGCCGTCGAACTGGGCCAGGACCAGGCGGTGGTCATCACCGCCGACGAGTACCGCGTGCTCGACTTCGCCGGCGCCGACGCCTCGGCCGACGCCCGCGCGTTCACCATCGACTGGGACCTCGAGGCCGCCGAGAAGGGCGGGCACGAGTTCTTCATGCTCAAGGAGATCGAGGAGCAGCCCGGCGCCGTGGCCGACACGCTGCGCGGGCACTTCGTGGACGGCCGCATCGTGCTGGACGAGCAGCGGCTGTCCGATCAGGAGCTGCGCGACGTCGACAAGGTCTTCGTCGTGGCCTGCGGCACCGCCTACCATTCGGGGCTGGTGGCCAAGTACGCCATCGAGCACTGGACCCGCCTGCCCGTCGAGGTGGAGCTGGCCAGCGAGTTCCGCTACCGCGACCCGGTGCTCGACCGCTCCACGCTGGTGGTGGCGATCTCGCAGTCGGGCGAGACGGCAGACACGCTCGAGGCCGTGCGCCACGCCAAGGACCAGAAGGCCCGCGTGCTGGCGGTGTGCAACACCAACGGCGCGCAGATCCCGCGCGAGGCCGACGCCGTCCTCTACACCCGTGCGGGGCCGGAGATCGGCGTCGCCTCCACCAAGTGCTTCTTGGCGCAGCTGGCGGCAAACTACCTCGTGGGCCTGGCGCTGGCGCAGGCGCGCGGCACCAAGTACCAGGACGAGGTGGCGCGCGAGTACGCGGCGCTGGAGGCGATGCCCGGGCTGATCGAGCAGGTGCTGCAGACGGTGGAGCCCACGCGCGCGCTGGGCGTGGCGCTGGCGCAGTCGCCGGCCGTGCTGTTCGTGGGGCGCCACGTGGGCTACCCGGTGGCGCTCGAGGGCGCGCTCAAGCTCAAGGAGCTGGCCTACATGCACGCCGAGGGCTTCGCGGCGGGCGAGCTCAAGCACGGGCCGATCGCGCTGCTCGAGGACGGGCTGCCCGTGTTCGTCGTCATGCCCTCGCCCAAGGGGCGCGCGGTGCTGCACTCGAAGATGCTCAGCAACATCCGCGAGATCCAGGCCCGCGGGGCGCGCACCATCGTCATCGCCGAGGAGGGCGACGACACGGTGCGCCCGTACGCCGACCACCTCATCGAGATCCCCGCCTCGGCCACCCTGCTGCAGCCGCTGCTGTCGACGGTGCCGCTGCAGGTGTTCGCGGCCGCGGTGGCGCAGGCGCGCGGTTACGACGTGGACAAGCCGCGCAACCTGGCAAAATCGGTGACGGTGGAGTAAGCCCCCCGGGCACGTCGGGGGCCGTCGGCAGCGGG
The DNA here is from genome assembly GCA_964507655.1 of uncultured Mycobacteriaceae bacterium. GTDB lineage: Bacteria > Actinomycetota > Actinomycetes > Mycobacteriales > Mycobacteriaceae > Tomitella. The sequence goes on from CAZDSL010000016.1 coordinate 1,999, forward strand.
AGGAGGCGCGCCTGATGCGCGGGTACCACGGCGTCGACGCGGTGCGCGAGGCCGAGGCGCCGCTGCTGGCGTCGCTGCCGCCGCACGTGCTCATGCGCCGCGCCGCCCACGGGCTGGCCGTGCTCGCGGCCGGCGAGCTGCGGCGCTCCCGCGGCGGGGTGGCGGGCCGGCGGGTGCTGGCGCTGGTGGGCTCCGGAGACAACGGCGGCGACGCGCTGTTCGCCGCCGCGGAGCTGCGCGGGCGCGGCGCGGCCGTGGCGGCGGTGCTGCTCTCCCCGGAGCGCGCCCACACGGCTGGGCTCGCGGCGCTGCGTGCGGCGGGCGGTGCGGTGCTCACTGCCGATGAGACGCTGGGCAGCAGAGGCGGCGGGGTGGGTGCGCTGCTCGAGAATCCCGATCTCGTCCTCGACGGCATCGTGGGCATCTCGGGCCGCGGGGCGCTGCGCCCGCAGGCGGCCGCGCTGGTGGGGCGGCTCGAGGCGGCGCCGCGGCGGCCCGTGTTCGTCGCGGCCGACCTGCCCAGCGGCGTCGACCCGGCCACCGGCGGCACCTCCGGCCCCGCCGTGCGCGCCGACGTCACCGCCGCCTTCGGCGCCCGCAAGCCCGTGCACGTGCTGGGCGCGCCGCACTGCGGGCGGGTGGTGGAGGTGCCCATAGGCCTGCGGCTCGGTGCGCCCGCGCTGCGCCAGTGCGAGGACGCCGACGCCGGCCGGCTGTGGCCGGTGCCGGGGCCGGCCGACGACAAGTACACCGGCGGCGTCACGGGCGTGGCCGCCGGCTCGCACACCTACCCGGGGGCCGCGGTGCTGTGCACGGGGGCGGCGGTGGCGGCCACGGCGGCGATGGTGCGCTACGCGGGCACCGGGCGCGACGCGGTGCTGGCGGCGTGGCCCGAGGTGATCGCCACCGAGACGGTCATCGAGGCGGGGCGCGTGCAGGCGTGGGCGGTGGGGCCCGGCGCCGGGCTCGACGACGAGGCGACGGGGCTGCTGCGCACGGTGCTCGACACGGACGTGCCCGTGGTGGTGGACGCCGACGCGCTGACGCTGCTGGCCCGCCACCCGCAGTGGGTGCGGGGGCGGCCGGCGCCCACCGTGCTCACGCCGCACGCCGGCGAGTTCGCGCGGCTGGCGGGGGCGGAGGTGCCGGCCGACCGGCTCGGCGCCGTGCGGTCCCTGGCGGCCGAGCTGGGCGCCACGGTGCTGCTCAAGGGCAACGTGACGCTGATCAGCTCTCCGCACGGCGAGGCCTACGCCGAGCACTCCGGGCACGCGTGGGCGGCCACGGCCGGCTCGGGCGACGTGCTCACCGGCATCATCGGCGCGCTGCTGGCGGCCGGCATCGACCCGCCGCTCGCGTGCGCGGCGGCGGCGCGGGTGCACTCGATCGCGGCGGGCCTGGCGGCGGGCGCCGGGCGAGCGGGGGAGACGGTGAACGGCGCAGGATCGGGCGCCCCCGTCTCCGCCTCCACGGTGCTGGCGCACGTGCGCGACGCGGTGCGGGCGGTGCGTGCGGCGGCGGGGGCCGGGGCGGTCTGACACCGGGGCCGGGGCGTCCGGCGCGGGGCGGGATTCCCGGGCGGCCGCGTCACCTGGCGGCGTCACCTGGCCGAGTCACCTGGCCGCATCCACAGGACTGCCTCATCGCCTGCACGGCCGCGCGTGCCGCAGATCCGGCAGGAGCCCCGGGAACCACTCCCGTCGCCGTCCGCGCGGCCGCGCCCGTCGGCGCCGCCTCCCCCCTCAAAACATTCTGGAAGTATGGAAACAACGGTCAAACGATGTGCAAGTGGTTGAGTCTGGACATAACCAGAATCACAAGTGTGATCTCAATCACATGAACACGTCGTCCATACGGTGACGGCGGCCACCCGGTCGTGTGAGGAGATCCCATGCGCTCTGCGAATCCGACAGCACCGCTCGCGAGTCTGAGCATCGAACGCGCCGTGCCGACCGTGGGACTCGTCATCCCCACCCTCAACGAGGAGCGGAACATCGCCGAGCTCCTGCCGCTGATCGGCGACAACGTCGACGAGCTGGTGATCGTCGACGGGCGCTCCACCGACCGCACCATCGAGGTGGTGCGCGCCCTCCGGCCGGACGCCCGCATCGTGCGCGAGGAGCGCCTGGGCAAGGGCTATGCGCTGCTGGCCGGCTTCAAGGCCTGCACCAGCGACATCATCGTGATGATGGACGCCGACGGCTCGATGACGCCCAGCGAGATCCGGGCCTTCGTCTCGGCGCTCGAGGCGGGCGCCGACCTGGTCAAGGGCTCGCGGTTCCTCCAGGGCGGGGGCAGCGCCGACCTGACCCCGGTGCGCTGGCTCGGCAACTCGATGCTCACCTATCTGGTGCGCGCCTCGTTCGGCGGCCGCTACTCCGACCTGTGCTACGGCTACATGGCCTTCTGGCGCGATCTGCTCCCGCTGTTCGACGCCGACGTGGGCGGGTTCGAGGTGGAGACCTTCCTCAGCGTGCGGGCGCTCACCGCGGGTCTGCGGGTGGTGGAGGTGGCGTCGTTCGAGGGGCGCCGGATCAGCGGCGAGAGCAACCTGCGCACCATGCGCGACGGGATGCGCGTGCTCGGGGCCATCGCCCGCGAGCGCCGGCGGGTGCAGCGCTACCGCAAGAGCACCGGGCCCGGCCATCCCGAGATCGTCATGCACATGGCGCCGCCGATCGCTGCACCGGCGCGCGGCGCGTGCGCGGCGGTCGAGCCCGTGCCGGCGGCGCCGGCGGTCGCCGCGGCCGTGGACGGCGCGCGATGAGGGTCTCGGCGGTGGTGTGCACGCACGCCGACGCGCGATTCCCTCTGCTGCGGCGGGCCGTGGCGTCGCTGCGGTCGCAGACCCTGCCGCCCGACGAGATCGTCGTCGTCGTCGACGCGAACCCCGGCCTGTTCGCCCGCGTCGCCGAGCAGTGCCCCGGCATCACGGTGATCGCCCACGGCGGCGCGGCCGGCCTGTCCGGCGCGCGCAACGCGGGCACCGCCGCGGCGTCGGGGGACGTGGTGGCCTACCTCGACGACGACGCGGCCGCCGAGCCGGGCTGGCTGGCCGCGCTGGTCCGCCACTACGCCGACCCGGCCGTGCTCGGCGTGGGGGGCCGCGCGGAGCCCGTCTGGGAGGGCGCGCGGCCCGCGTGGTGGCCGGACGAATTCGACTGGGTGGTGGGCTGCGGCTACCGCGGCCAGCCGTCCCGCATCGCCCCGGTGCGCAACCTCATGGGCTGCAACATGACGCTGCGACGCTCGGCGGCGCGCGAGGCCGGCGGCTTCGACACGGCGCTCGGCCGGACGGGCGCGGGCGCCGCCGGATGCGAGGAGACGGAGCTGTGCATCCGCATGGCGGCGGCGCGCCCCGGCGGTGTGTTCCTGCTGGACCCGGCGGCGCGGGTGCGCCACCATGTGCCCCGCGAGCGCGCCACCGCCGCGTACTTCCGGCGCCGCTGCCTCGCGGAGGGCGCCTCGAAGGCCCGCATGATGCGGCGCACCGGGGCGGCGGGGCTGAGCTCCGAGCGCGCGTACCTGCGCCGGACGCTGCCGGCCGGGGTGGCGCGCAACCTGGCCCACGGTGTGCGCGGGGAGGTGGCCGGGATACTGCGCGCAGGCGCCATCGTCGCCGGCGCAGGCCTCACCGCGTGCGGGTTCGCGGGCGGCCGGGTGCGCGGTCGCCGCGCCCCGGCCCCCGCGGCCGCGCCCATCCTGCCTCTGATCCTCGAGGACAGGCAGGACGCCGCCGCCGCGGCGCGGCCCGGCGGGCCCGGCTACGGCCGCGCCCTGTGCCTGGTGCTGCGCGACGGGGTGCCGGTGGGGAGGCGGATGGCGGTCCTCGACGATGTACCGCTGGGCGAGGCCCTGATTGACGACGCCCTGAATGACGAGGCACTGATTGACGACGCCCTGAATGACCACGCCCTGATTGACGACGCCCCGCCCGGGGCCGCCCCGCCCGCACCGGATCGCCCGGACGGCCGCCGTCCGCCGGGCCCCGCAGCGCCGCGCCGGCGGGGTGAGGCGACGGTGGTGATCGCCACCCACGACCGGCCCGCCGGCCTGGCGGAGTGCGTGGCGTCGGTGTGGCGGGGCACGGCCGTCCCGGCGCGCATCGTCGTGGTGGACAACGCCCCGTCCGACGACGCCGCCGAGCGCACGGTGGCGGCGCTCGGCGCGGGCCCGTGCCCCGTGCTGTACGTGCGCGAGGACCGCCCCGGGCTGGCGCTCGCCCACAACGCCGCGCTGCCGCACATCGACACGCCCGTCACCGCGTTCACCGACGACGACGTGCTGGTGCACGAGCGCTGGCTCGAGGCGCTGCTGGGCGTGTTCGACGCCGACCCGTCGACGATGTGCGTCACCGGCATGATCGCGCCGCGCGAGCTCGACACCCTGCCCCAGCAATGGGTGGAGACGCGCGCGGTGTTCGACAAGGGCCTGCGCCGCACCGTGTTCGACCTCGCCGCGCCGCGCCCGGGCGACCCGCTCTTCCCGCTCACCGCGGGCGCGTTCGGTTCGGGCGCCAACATGGCCTTCCGCACCGGGCGCCTGCGGGCCGCGGGCGGCTTCGACCCCGCCCTGGGCGCGGGCACGGCCGCGATGGGCGGCGACGACCTGGCCGCCTTCTACGACGTGGTGCGCGGCGGGCACCGGCTCACCTACGAGCCGTCCGCGATCGTGCTGCACCCGCATCACCGCGACTACGCGCAGCTGCGCCGGCAGGCGTACGGCTACGGCGTGGGCCTGGGCGCGTACCTCACCCGCTGCGTGCTCGACGACCCGCGCACGCTGGCCGTACTGGCCCGCAACGCGCCCGCCGCGGTGGCGCGGGTGTCCGGCGGCGCCGGCGAGCCGGTGATCCCCGGGCTGCCGCCGTACCCGCGTGCGCTGGTGCGCGCGCAGCGCCGGGGCATGGCCGCCGGGCCGTACCGTTACCTGCGCAGCCGCCGCCTCGTGGCGCGGGCCGCCGGGGAGGTGCGGGCATGAGCGCCGTGATCCCGATCCTGCTCTACCACTCGGTGAGCCCCGCGCCGGCGGACGGCTTCGAGCGCTTCACCGTCGACCCGGGCCTGTTCGCCGAGCACCTCGACACCGTCATCGGGCTCGGCTGCACCGCGTGCACGGTCGGCACGCTCGCGGCGATGCTGCGGGCGGGCGCCGCGCCGCCCGCGCGCACGGTGGTCATCACCTTCGACGACGGCCTCGCCGACTTCGCCGAGCACGCGTGGCCCAGGCTGCGCGAGCGTGGGCTGCCCGCCACCCTGTACGCGGTGGCCGGGCGCCTCGGCGGGCGCAGCGGGTGGATGCCCGGGCCCGCGGGGCAGCTGCCGATGCTGTCGGCGGCCGAGCTGCGCGGCCTGGCCGACGACGGCCTGGAGGTGGGCGCGCACAGCGTCACCCACCCCCAGCTCGACTGCCTGCCGCTGCCGTACGCGCGCGAGGAGATCCGCGACAGCCGCGCGATCCTCGAGGACACGCTCGCCCGCGAGGTCACCACCTTCGCCTACCCGCACGGCTATCACGACCGGGCGGTGCGCCGCGCCGTCGTCGACGCCGGCTACACGTCGGCGGCCGCCGTGCGCAACGCGCTCAGCCACACCGGCGACGACGTCCACCGGCTGGCCCGCATCACCATGGGCCCCGGCGACGGCCCCGGGCGCGTCGCCGAACTGCTGCGCGGGCGCGGCGCACGGCTCGCCGCCCCGCACGAGCGGGTGCAGACGACGGTGTGGCGCGAGGCGCGCCGCCTCGGCGGCCGGCTCCGGGCGGTGCACGCATGACCGGCGTGGCGGTGACGGTCCCCGCGCCGCGTGCGCGGTGGCGCGCGATTGTCGCCGCGAGCGGCACCGCGCTGCCCGAGCACGCGCCCGAGTGGGTGGACGCGGTGTGCGACTCGGGCCGCTACGCCGATGCCAGCCGGCTCTACGTGTTCGGCGACGGCGCCGAGGCCGTGCTGCCGCTGGTGCGCCGGCGCGGGCCGGCGGGCGTCGGGGGCAGCCTTCAGTCGTTCCCGCCGGCCTGGGGCATCGGCGGGCTGCTCAGCGCGCGGGGGCTGTCGGCGGAGCAGGTGGGCGGGGTGCTGGGCGACCTGCGCCGCCAGCGCGCGCAGCGCGTGTGGATCCGCCCCGATCCCGTCGCGGCGCCCGCATGGCGGTCCGCGGCCGCCGGGGCCGGGGCCACGCTGGTGCCGCGCCGGGCGCACGTGCTCGACCTGACGCCGGGCCGCGACGCGGTGTGGGCGGGGCTGTCGCAGTCGGCCCGCCGCAACGTGCGCCTGGCGCGGCGCGCCGGCGTCGAGGCGGAGACGGCGCCCGCGGGCAGGCTGCTCGAGGAGTACTACGCGCTGTTCCTGCTGTCGGTCGACCGGTGGGCCGCCCAGCAGCACGAGCCCCGCCCGCTGGCCCGGGCGCGGGCCCGGGCGCGCGATCCGCTCGCCAAGCTGCAGGCGATGGCGGCGCACCTGGGCGACGACTTCGTCGTGTCCCTGTGCCGGATCGACGGCAGCGCGGTGGCCGGGGCGATCGTGCTCTACGGTCGCACCGCGCACGGCACCCGCGCGGCGATGGACCGCGACCGTGTCGGCCGGTCGCACGCGAGCGAGCTGGCCTACTGGACCTCCATCGAGCTGGCGTGCGAGCGCGGATGCACCACCTTCCACATGGGCGAGTCCGGACGGTCGGCGGCGCTCGCGCGGGCCAAGGAGAAGTTCGGCGCCGTGCCCGTCGACTACGCCGAGGTGCGGCTCGAACGGCTGCCGTGGACGCGCGCCGACCAGGCGCTGCGCAGGGGCGTCAAGCGTGCGATCGGGTTCCGCGATGACTAGCCGGCGACGGCCGGGCGTCCGGCGGCGCACCGCGGCGCGCGGCGCGGGGGTACTCGCCGCTGCGGCGGTGCTGCTCATGCTCGCGGAGTCGTGCACCATCAACGTGACCCTGGGCCGCGACGGCCACGCCGGCGCCGCCCCCACCACCACCGCCGCCCCGCGGTCGGAGCCCGCCGATCCCACGACCCCGCACGCCCCGCCCGGCGCCGGCGCGCTCGACGAGCGGTTCGACGGCACGCGGCTGGACACGCAGGTGTGGAACACCTGCTACTGGTGGGACGACGGCGGCTGCACCATCGCGTCCAACGACGAGCTCGAGTGGTACCTGCCGGGGCAGGTGTCCGTGCGCGACGGCGCGCTGGTGCTCACCGCCGAGCACCGCACCGTCACCGGCGACGGCGACACGTTCCCCTACACGTCGGGCGTGGTGACGACGGGCCCGCCGCAGCACGGGGCGGCGCCCAAATACGCCTTCACCTACGGGACGGTGGAGGTCCGCTTCCGCATCCCGCGCGGCGCGGGGCTGTGGCCGGCGATCTGGCTGCTCCCGGCGAGCGAATCGTCGGTGCCCGAGATCGACCTGATGGAGGCCGTGGGCCAGCTGCCGGGCGAGGCCAACATGTACTTCCACCCCGGCGACCGCACGCAGCCCACCACCGGGCACACCGTGACGCTGCCCCCGGGGCGCGACCTGTCCGAGACCTGGCACACCGTGCGCCTCGACTGGACGCCCGGCCTGCTCGTGTACTCGCTGGACGGGACGCCGGAATGGCGGGTGTCGGGCGAGCAGGTGCCCGACGAGCCGATGTACCTGCTGATGAACCTCGCCGTCGGCGGCGTGTACGGCGGGCGGCCCGACGCGTCCGTGTTCCCGGCGCGGTTCCTCATCGACTACGCGCGCATCACGCCCGCGGAGGCGGGGTGACGCTCGCGCGGCCGGCGGCCGCCCCCCGCGTCCGGGACGACCGCCGCCGCGGCGGCCGGTTCCGCGGCGGCCCGGCGCTGCGCGCCAACGCGGCGGCCCTCATCCTCAGCACCGGGCTCACCTCGGCCGCCGGCTTCGCCTTCTGGGCGCTGGCCGCCAGGGTGCTGCCCACGCACGCGGTGGGGGTGGGGACGGCGCTGGTGTCGGCGATGACGCTGCTCGCGAACATCGCCACGCTGGGGCTGCGCAACGGGCTCGTGCGCTTCCTCCCCGTCGCGGGTGCCGCGACGCGGCGGGTGATCGCGGGCGCCTACGCCGCGAGCGCGGGCGCGGCGGTGGCGGCGGCCGCGGTGTTCCTGGCGGGGCAGCATTGGTGGGCGCCGCAGCTGGCGTTCCTGCGCGACGGGCTGGCGCCGGCGTGCGCCTTCGCCGCGGCGACGGCGGTGTGGGTGCTGTTCGTGCTGCAGGACCAGGTGCTGATAGGGCTGCGTGCGAGCGTGTGGGTGCCCGTCGCCAACGCGCTGTACTCGGTGGCCAAGCTCGCCGCGCTGCCGCTGTGCACGGCCACGGCGGTGTGGGCCGTGTTCGCGGCCACCACGCTGCCCGCGGTGGGTGCCGTCGCCGGGGTGACGGCGCTCGTGCTCGTGCTCACCCGGCGCCGCACGGGTGCCGGGCAGGCGCCGGCCCCCGCGCGTTTTCCGCTGCGGAGGCTCGTCCGGTTCGCCGCCTACGACCAGACGGCGTGGCTGGTGTGGATGGCCGTGCCCGAGGTGCTCACGCTGCTCGCCCTCAACCTGCGCGGGGCCGACGCCAGCGCCTACTACTTCATGGCCAACGCCATCGGGTACTCGCTGTACCTGGTGACCAGCAACATCGGCAGCGCGCTCATCGCCGAGTCGGCCCACGATCCGCAGCGCGGCGTCGCGCATGCGCGGCGCGCGCTCGGGTACTGCGCGGCGCTGGTGGTGCCGCTCGCGCTGATCGGCATCGCGGCGGCGCCGCTGGTGCTGCGCGTGCTCGGCAGCGACTACGCGCAGGGCGCCACCGGCGCGCTGCGGCTGATCCTGCTCTCGGCGATCCCGCAGATCCTCGTCGGCATCGGCGTGAGCACCGCCCGGGTGCGGGGCGACATGCGCACCGTCGTCGCCGTCTACCTCGTCATCGCGGGGATCACCTGGACGGGGAGCTGGTTCGCGCTGCGGGTGTGGGGCGTGACCGGCATCGGGGTCGCGGTGCTCGTCGCGCAGTGCACCGCCGCCGCCCTGCTGCTGGCCTCGGGGCGCACGGGCCTGTGGGACGGGCCGGGGCGCCCCGGGCTGCGGGCCGCGGCGGCGGGGGCACCGCGCGCGTGGCGGCAGCGGCGGCTGCGGCGCGACGTGGCCGGGCTGGTCGCCCCCGCGCTCGAGGCGTGCGGGCTGCGTGCCGATGCTCCGGTGCGGCGGCTGGACGCGGAGTCCGACACGCTCGTGCTCGCCGTCGACGACGACGCGGGGCCCGCGGTGCTCAAGATCGCGGGGTCCGCCGCGGCGGATCGCGGGCTCGCGCAGCACGTGCGCACCTGCCTCGCGCTGCGTGCGGCCGCCGGGGCGGAGTGCGCCGCAGTGCTGCCGTCCATCCGCGCGACGGCGGTGGTGGGCGGGCGCAGCGTGGTGTGCGAGACGCAGCTCGCGGGGGTGCCCGCGGATGGCGCAGTGCCCGCGGATGGTGCCGTGACCGCGGGTGGCGCCGTGACCGGGGATGGTGCCGCGCCGGGGGCGGCCGCGGCCATCGGCGCGCTGGCGCGGGTGCACCGGGCGACGGCGCATCCGGTGCTCGCCGACGAGGCCCGCCTGCGCGGCTGGATCGACGGCCCCGTCGCGACGCTGCGCGGCGCCGCCGGTGCGCGCCCGGAGGCGCTCGCCGGGCTGCGCCGGAGGCTGCGGGCGCCGCTTGCGGGCACCGTCGTCACCGTCGGGCAGGTGCACGGCGACCTGTGGCCCGGCAACGTGCTCGTGGCGGACGGCGCGGTGACGGGCATCGTCGACTGGGAGAACGGCAGCGCCGAGGGCATCCCGGACGTCGACGCGGTGCACTGGTATCTGGCGACGCGGCCGGAGGAGTTCGGCGCCGCGGCGTGCGCGGCGCTGCGCGACGGGACGGGGCTCGCCGCGTTCCTCGCCGGCACGGGCGCGGCGCGGCCCAATCCCGGCCTCGGCGACGATGTGCTGGTGCTGCTCGCCTGGCTGCAGCACGTCTCGCACGCCCGGCTGCGGGCGACGCGCAACGCGCACGGCGCCGTGTGGCAGTACCGCAACGTGCGTCCCGTGCTGCGGCTGCTCGCGCGCGACGCCGCGCGGGGTGCGGGAGGGGGGTCGCCGTGCTGATGGCCGCGAAACGCCGCGCCGCCGCGGCCGCGCCGCCCGGCCCGCGCGGCGCCGCCGGGCGGGCCGCCGCCGCGCTGCGCGCCCAGGCGATGCCGCTGCTGTGCCTGGCCGCCGCGGTGCTGCTGTGGTGCGTGGGCTTCGCGTGCAGCGGGGGGCCGGAGGCCATGGGCGGGCTGGGGCTGCTCGACCTGTTCGACATCGCCACGGTGGCCGCCGTGCTGATCCTGCTGCTCGGCGCGATCGCCGGCATCGTCGCGCGGCGGCCCGGGTGGGTGACGGGCACGCACATCGTGGTCTACCTGGCGCTGGTGCACGGCACCCCGGCGGTGCTCTACGGCACGGTGCGTTACGCGTGGTCGTACAAGCACCTGGGCATCGTCGACTACATCCTGCGCAACGGATCCGTCGACCCGCATATCGGCGTCAACCCGATCTACCACAACTGGCCGGGGTTCTTCGCCGGCAGCGCGCTGGCCACCTCGGCAGGGGGTGCGCACGACGCCTTCACACCGGCGCTGTGGGCCCCGCTGGGGTTCAACCTGATGATCCTCGTGCTGCTGCGGTACGTGCTGCGCGGGCTCACCGACCGCGACGACCTGGCGTGGCTGGCGGTGCTGTGGTTCTTCGTCATCACCTGGGTGGGGCAGGACTACTTCTCGCCGCAGGCAATGGCCTTCGTGCTGTACCTCGCGGTCATCGGCACGCTGCTGCGGCGCGGCATGCCGGCGGGGGTGCGGCTGGGGCTGTTCACGGTGACGGTGGCGGCGCTGGCCGTGACCCACCAGATCACGCTGCTGGTGCTGGTCTCGTCGGTCACGGCGCTCGTCGTGTTCCGCGTGGTGCGCGGGTGGTACCTGCCGCTGATCGCGATCGCGTTGTGCGGCGGCTGGGCGCTCACGTTCGCGCGCGGCTTCACGCTGACCAACGTCGGCGATCTCGTGGCGGGATTCGGCCGGCCGGTGGCCAACGCCGACGCCACCTTCGCCAAGTCCGCCGGGGCGACGGGGGCCGAGGCGCTGGTGTCGTGGGGCGACCGGTCCACGGTGGCGCTGGCCGTGCTGATCGCCCTGATCGGCGCGTGGCTGGCGCGGCGCCGCGGGCAGCCGCAGCGGGCCGCGCTGGTGCTCATGGCCGCGCCGGTGGCCACCATGGTGCAGACGTCGTTCGGGGGCGAGGCGCTGCTGCGGGTGTTCCTGTTCGCGGCGCCGTTCATCGCCTACCTCGCCGCGACGGCGTGCCTGCCGCCGGAGCGGGAGAGGGGGGAGGACGCGGGCGCGGCGACCGTCCCCGCAGGCACCGGCTTCCCGTACCGCCGCTTCGTTGTCGCGGCGCTGGCGGTGGCGCTGGTGGTGCCGGGGTTCTTCCTGGGCTACTACGGCAAGGAGCGCGGCAACCACTTCACGCCGGACGAGGTGGCCGCGTCGGCGTGGGTGGCCCGCGCGGCGCCGCCCGGGTCGCTGCTGGTCACCGGCAGCACCAACTATCCGGGGCAGTTCCTGTACTACGACAAGTTCACCTACGTCGCCATCGACCGGGAGCCGGGCCCGTCGCGCGAGAACGTCGTGGCGCACCCGGTGGGGGTGCTGCACGAGTGGCTCACCAACCCCGAGTTCGCGCGCTCGTATCTGCTCATCACGCGGTCGCAGGAGATCGGCTCCGCCGTGGCGCGGACGCTGCCGCCGGGTGCGCTGGCGCAGGTGGAACAGGAGCTGCGGCGCTCGCCGCGGTTCACGGTGGTCTATGAGAACCCCGACGCGGTCGTGTTCGCGCCGGCACTCGCGCGGGAGGGGTCATGACGGCACGGCGCGCGGCGCAGGGCGCGGCGGTGGCGGCGGCGGTGGCCGTGCTGCCGGCGGCGGCGGTGGTGCTGTATCCGCCGGCGCGGCTGGGCGCGGCGGTGCTGTTCTGCCTGCTCGCTCCGGGCAGCGGGTGGGCGTGGCGGCTCGCCCGCACCGGGCGGATCCGGCGCGCCGACCGGCTCGCGGTGGCGCTGGTGCTCAGCATCTGCGCCACGATGCTCGTCGGCACGGCGATGGCGGCCGCGGGCCGATGGTCGACGGCGGGCGGCATGGCGCTGCTCGGCGTCGTCGCGGCCGCGGGGTACGCGCCGTGGGGCCGGTGGTGGGCCCGAGCGGTGCCGCTGCGCCGCCGCGCCCGCCACCGTTTGCGGAGGCGATCGCCGAGTGGCGGTGCGAGGGAACCGGAATGACGGCGACACGCCGGTCGGCCACTATCCGGTATTCGACGGCGATGGTCCGCCGACCTTCGGTATCTTGCAGTAGCGCTGCCCTGCTCGCGCTCCGCACCCTCCGCGAGCCGCGTCACGGGCTGAGGCGCCGGGCCCGGCCGCCGGCGCCGGGGGGAAGTGCCTCGAGGCAGGCGCGGCAGCGCGGACGGCACGGCACAGGAAGGCGGGCACGCAGCGCATGGTGAGGCAGGAGAGGGCCGAGGCCACCCGACGTCAGATCCTCGACGCCGCGGCGGCCGTGTTCGCCGAGGGCGGTTACGTCGCCGCCAACCTGGGCGAGATCGTCACGCACGCCGACGTCACCAAGGGCGCCCTGTACTTCCACTTCGACTCCAAGGAGACGCTGGCCCGCGAGATCATCGCCGAGCGCGACCTGCACATCGCGCACGCGCGCCGGGCCATCGCCGCGTCGAACCTGCCCCCGCTCGAAGACCTCATCCAGCAGTCGCTCACGGTCGCCGCGCTCGTGTACACCGACGTGTACGTGCGCGCGGGCGACAGGCTCGTCCAGGAGATCGGCGAGGACGATGCCGACGCGGGAGCGGCCTCCAGGGCGGTGCGTGCGCGCATCGCCGCATTGCTCGCCGCCGCCGCCGAGCGCGGCGACGTCCGGGTGGACGATCCGGCCGCCGTCGCCCGGGTGCTGTGGGCGCAGTTCTGCGGCGCCCGGCTGGCCGCGCGGCTGGCCGCCGGCGAGTACGACCTGATCGGCTGCGTCGAGGACATGTGGTCCATGATCATCGGCGCGATCGTCACCGAGGACATGCGCGGGTACTTCCGGCAGGTGGTGACGCGCGCGGCCGGCATGCACCGCACGGCGACGTCCGGGGCCGCGGTCGCCGGCGGGGGAGCTGAACCCGCCTGAGAACCGCCCGCGCGATCGGCGTTGCGGCCCGCCCGCGCGATCGGCGTTGCGGCCCGCCCGCGCCCTCGTGCCCGCGCCGCGGGTGACGGAGCGGGTGACGGAGCGGGTGAATTGCGACGGCCCGGATGGCAGGCCCGCCGGAAACCCGCAGGCGGGAGCCTCACGCCCCGTGGCGCCGGTCGCTGCGGCGGCGGCACCGGATCAGCGTCCGCTGTACTGTCCGGGTGTACGGCAGGTCACATTCGCCAGGGGTGAGCCGGCGGCGTTCGCCGGCGGTCGGGGCGCGCTGCCGTACGGAGGCGGAGGCATGAGAGACGTGTTGCACACCGGCATGGGCGCGGAGGGCGCGTCCGCGTCCGGGATGCGGCGGCCGGTCCCGCACACCAGGCTCACCGCGCTGCCGCCGCTGCCCGCGGGCGTGCTGCCGCTGCCCGACCAGGCGCTGACGCTGCTGCGGCTGCTGCCCTCGCCCGTGCTCGTCACCGATCCGGCGGGGCTGTGCCTGGAGGTCAACGGGCGGTTCCGCGCCGTCACCGGCTACCGCACCGCCGATCTGGCCGGGCTGCCGGTGGACGCGATCCTCGACGCCGCACGGCCCGCGCCCGACTGGCGTGCGGTGGCGGCCGGCGGTCGCGCGGCGGCCGACTGTCCCGCCGCGCTCATCGGGGCCGACGGCGCCACGCTGCACGTGCGGGCCGGCATCGCCGCGGTGACGTTCGAATCGGGGACGCGGCTGGTGTGGACGGTGGACACCGCGCGCGGGGAGTACCCGGCGGGCCGGGAGCCGTAGCCGGGCAGCCCGGCCGCAGGCCGCCGCGTCCGCGCCGCGGTGGCAGAATCACGGGCCATGACCGGTCAGCCCCGTCCCGCCTCCTCGCCGCCGCCCCAGGCCCTCGCCGCCATCGATCTCGACGCCCTCGCGCACAACGTCGGCGTCATCCGCGAGCGGGCCGGAGACTCCCCGGTGATGGCGGTGGTCAAGGCCGACGGCTACGGGCACGGCGCGGTGCCGGTGGCGCGCACGATGCTCGCCGCGGGCGTGCGCGAACTGGGCGTGTGCACGCTCGACGAGGCGCTGGCCCTGCGCGGCGCGGGCATCACCGCGCCGATCCTGTCGTGGCTGCACACGCCCGACGCCTGCTTCGGCCCCGCCCTCGAGGCCGGGGTGCAGCTGGCCGTCTCGACCCTGCCGCACCTCGAGGCCGTCGCCGCGGCGGCGCGCACCGCCGGCACCCGCGCCGAGCTCACCATCAAGGTGGACACGGGCCTCAACCGCAACGGCGTCAACGCCGAGGACTGGCCCGCGCTGCTGGAAGCCGCCGTCGCGGCGCAGCGGGCGGGCGACGTGCACGTGCGCGGCATCTTCACGCACTTCGCCCGCGCTGACGAGCCCGACCACCCGGTCATCGACACCCAGGCGCGCCGGCTGCGGGTGATGGTGGGGGAGGCGCGCGCCGCCGGGCTCGACCCCGAGGTGGTGCACGCGGCCAACTCGGCGGCCACGCTCACCCGCCCCGACCTGCGCTTCGACATGGTCCGCCCCGGCATCGCGCTGTACGGGCTCTCGCCCATGCCCGAGGTGTCCGACTTCGGCCTGCGCCCGGTGATGCGCCTGTCGGGCCGGTTCATCAACGTCAAGACGGTGCGCGCCGGCGAGGGCGTCTCGTACGGCCACACCTGGACCGCCCCGCACGACACGGTGGTGGGCGTGCTGCCGCTGGGCTACGCCGACGGCGTCCCGCGCACGCTCAGCGGCCGCTTCGACGTCACCGTCGACGGCGAGCGCCGGCCCAGCGTGGGGCGCGTGTGCATGGACCAGTTCGTGGTGGACCTGGGGCCCGGCTCGCCGGTGCGCATCGGCGACGAGGCGGTGATCTTCGGCGACCCGCGCCGCGGCGAGCCGCACGCCCAGGAGTGGGCCGAGAAGCTCGGCACCATCCACTACGAGGTGGTCACCGGCGTCAAGGGGCGCGTGCAGCGGCGGTACACCGGCGGCGCGGGGGAGGCGCGGTGATGCGGCGGCGCACCCTCGCGACGGCCGACGAGACGGCAGCCTTCGGGCGCGAGCTGGCGGCCGGGCTCGCTGCGGGCGACCTGGTGATCCTCGACGGGCCGCTGGGCGCCGGCAAGACGGTGCTGGCCCGCGGCATCGCGGAGGGGCTGGGCGCCACCGGGCCCGTCACCTCGCCCACGTACGTCATCGCGCGCGTGCACCCGGCGGGGGAGGGGCGGCCCGGCGGCGGCGCGGCCGTCGACATGGTGCACGTGGACGCCTACCGGCTGGGCGACGGGCCGGAGGCGCTGGACGAACTCGACGCCCTCGACCTCGACACCGACCTCGACGGCGCCGTGGTGGTGGTCGAGTGGGGCGCCGGGCTGGCCGAGCGGCTGGCCGACCACCACGTGCTGGTGCGCCTGCGCCGCGACCCCGACACCGACGCCCGCACCGTCGAATGGGAGCGCGCGGGGGACTGAGAGCGGCGCGCGGATCCGGGCAGGCGCGCGGCACTTCCGGATCCGAGCACCTGTTGCCCGCGCCGAGCGCCGGTTCGCGCGGGTCCGGGGGG